>CAYSIM010000011.1:10870-19464 GCA_964431165.1 uncultured Thermoplasmatales archaeon
AGAATTTATGAGTTTTTTGATATTTTCAACAATTCCCATTGCCCTCTTTGATCCAAATTTTCCATCAATAAATTCATGTATCATATCAACAATAATGAGAGCAATCATATGTTTTATATATTCAGTACAATAATTTAAACTTTTTCCAGGTATTTTGCAAAAAAATTAATATTGAGAATCAATTTGTAAATTATGTCAATCTGGGAGCCAAGATTTAAAGAAAATACAAATATGTACAGATTCATTCAGTATGTTAATGAGAAGAGGAAAAAGAATTTTAAAAATTACTGGGATCTCTATTCGTGGTCAGTGAATGAAATTGAAAATTTCTGGGAGGATGTGTGGGATTTTGTTGGCATAATATATTCAAGAAAATTTGTAAATGTTGTAGAGGATTTAAAAAAATTTCCTGGGACAAAATGGTTCGTTGGCGCTAAGCTTAATTTTGCTGAGAATCTTCTCAGGTTCAGGGATGATAGGAAAGCCATAATTTTCAGGGGAGAACCAGGTTCTGGAAAAGGTGAGGAAATAACATACAATTCACTTTATAAGAGAGTAGCAGCACTAAACCATTATCTCTCAAGATTAGGTGTGAAACCAGGAGATAGGGTTGCAGCCTATATGCCAAACATACCTGAAACAATAATATCCATGCTATCTTCCACATCCCTGGGAGCTTCCTGGTCATCAGCTGGAACTGAACTTGGGCCAAAGGTTCTGCTTGATAGATTTACACAGATTTCCCCTAGAATAATTTTCACTGTTGATGGTTACAGGTACAAGGGTAAAGATTACAGTACCATGGAAACGTTGAAAATAATGGTAGAAAATATTGATGCGGAAAAAATAATAATTTTCCCAAATCTCAATAGATTTGAAAGGATTAAAGGAGAAAAAATAGTATATGCAGACGAAATTGATCATAGATCCAGTAATGAAATAAAGTTTGAACAGGTTGATGCAAATGATCCTCTTTACATAATGTTTTCCTCAGGTACCACGGGAAAGCCAAAATCCATGGTTCAGAGTGTGGCAGGTGTTCTCGTGAACCATTTGAAGGAACTTATAATACATTCGGATCTGAGGAGGGAGGATACAATTTCCTACATTACATCTCCCAGCTGGATGATGTGGAACTGGCTGGTGAGCTCCTTGGCCGTGGGTAGTACATTATTTCTTTATGATGGAAATCCCCTTTACCCTGACTGGAAAACAATGTGGAATTTTGTAGAAAAAGAAAAAATTACAATATTTGGTTGCAGTGCTAGCTACATCTATTCATTAAAATCAATGGATGCAAAACCTGCAGAAACCTACAACTTAGTCTCTTTGAGAGAAATATCGCAGACAGGTTCACCCCTTTCCAGGGAAGGTTACAGATGGGTCTACGAAAATATAAAGAAGGAAATACATTTGAATTCCATATCAGGAGGAACGGACATAAATGGATGTTTTGCCATTGGCAGTCCTTGCCTTCCTGTAAATGAGGGAGAAATACAGTCACCTGGCCTTGGTATGAAAATAAAATGTTATGACGATGAAGGGAATGAAATTCTGGATAGTGTTGGTGAACTTGTATGCGAAGCACCCTCCCCCTCTATGCCTTTATATTTTCTCAATGATCCCGGAAATGAAAGGTACATTGAAACATATTTTTCCTATTACAGGAGTAAAGGAAAAAATGTCTGGCGTCACGGGGATTTTGTTATATTTCACAGTAAAACTGGAGGAATAACAATCCTTGGCAGGTCAGATTCTACACTTAAGCCTTCAGGTGTCAGGATAGGAACCGCCGAAATTTATTCTGTTCTTGAAACAATGCCGGAGATAGCGGACAGTGTTGTGGTGGGAAGGGAAACGGGAACTGATCAGGAAATAATACTTTTTGTTAAAATGAAAGATGGTATTAAGCTGAATGAAGAAATAAAGAAAAAAATAAGGGAATCTTTGAAAAAGAATTGTTCTCCTAGGCATGTTCCAGACAGGATTATAGAGGTGAAGGATATTCCATATACATTAATCAGAAGAAGGTGGAGATTGCAGTTTCCAATATAGTGAATGGTAGACAGGTAATGAATAAAGATACAATCGTAAATCCCGAATCATTGAATTATATTGAAGAAGCATACAGATCATCTGGAAAGGACTGATATTACGTAATCAACCTCCTTGTAGAATTCTGGATCCTTTTTGTTCCTCGGTCTTGGAAGATTCACCTTATGATCCTCAATTACCCTTCCCGGTCTTGATGATAGTATTATTATCCTATCGCTCATGAGCACCGCTTCATCAATATTGTGTGTAACAAGGATTACTGAATCAGGGGGTATAGAAGGATCTGACCATAGAAGAAGAACTTCTTCCCTCAGAGCTTCTGCAGTTAGGGAATCAAGTGAAGAAAATGGTTCGTCCATGAGCAGTATTTCCGGATCAACCGCCAGTGCCCTTGCAAGGCCAACTCTTTGCTTCATACCTCCAGAAAGTTCTTTCGGGTATGCATTTTCAAAACCATCAAGACCTACAATTGAAAGGTATTTTTTCGCAATTTCTTTTCTTTCCTCAGGCTGAATGCCAATTGCCTCGAGTACAATTTCCACATTTTCCTGAACGGTTAGCCAGGGAAAAAGTGAGGGTGACTGGAAAACCATTGCAAAGCGTGGATTAGCATCCTTTATTGATTTTCCTTCATAAAAAATCTCACCCTCAGTAGGTGTTTCCAGCCCCATAAGCACCCTTAATAGGGTGGATTTACCGCATCCGGAAGGTCCTACTATGGATAAGAACTCCCTCTTCTCAAGGCTGAAGGAAATGTTCTGAAAAGCCACTACCTTTTTACCATCCACACCGTAGCTCTTTGAAAGATTCCTTACCTCAAGGAGGGCCATTGAAAAAAGAAAAGTATCTCACTATAATTATTTTTCTTGTTTTGGTGAGAGTATAGGGTAATATATCACTTCCTTTATGCTTTTTGCACCTGTTAATATCATGGAAAGCCTGTCTATTCCTATTCCTACGCCACCAGCATTTGGCATCCCTGTCCTGAGGGCTTCTATGAAATCAAGGTCCATCTGCTGAGCCTCCTCATCGCCTAGCGTTCTTCTCTCCATTTCCTCCCTGAAGAATTTCTCCTGGAGGAGAGGATCGTTCAATTCGGAATAACCATTGGCGATCTCTATCCCATTTATGTAAAGCTCGAACCTTTCCACGAGGGATGGATCATTCCTGTGAAGCTTGCAGAGGGGCGTACTCTCCCTTGGATAGTCCATCACAAAAACAGGCTCTATGAATGTTTGCTCAAACATTGACTCAAATATTTTTGTTACCGCTATACCCCTAACATAGGTGGGTAATTTAATCTCATATTTTTCAAGCAATTTTTTTATTTCATCATCACTTATCTTCCTTGCATCTATGCCATTCTCCTCAAGCATATCAAGCATTTTTACCCTCTTCCAGGGCTTTGAAAGGTCTATATCCTTCCCATCAATTGAAATTTTGAGGGATTTGTTTACCTTCATTGCAAGATGCTTTATAATATTCTCTGTAAGATCCATCATATGTGTATAATCCTTGAAAGCTTCGTAAATTTCTATCATGGTAAATTCTGGGTTGTGTCTTGAGTCAATATCCTCATTCCTAAAATCCTTTCCTATTTCGTAAACCTTTGGATATCCTGCCACCAGCAGCCTTTTCAAGTAAAGTTCATCTGAAATCCTCAAATAATAGTTCTTTTCTATGGCATTGACGTATGTTATGAATGGCTTTGCATTTGCACCTCCATAAACAGGCTGCAATATTGGTGTTTCAAATTCCAGATATCCCATTGAATTAAGATAATTCCTTAACTCGCTGGTAATTATGCTTCTCTTCCTGAATATTTCAAAAACCTGGGGGTTGAGAAGCATGTCCAGATACCTCTGCCTGTACCTTGTTTCAACATCTTCAATGCCAAACCACATATGTGGAAGTTCATACAGAGATTTTGAAAGTATGGTAAAATCATCTACAAGGACGCTAAGTTCACCCTTTTCAGTCCTTACCACCTCACCCCTTACACCTAGGAAATCGCCTTTATCCACAAATTCTTTAAATTTACCATATTTTTCAAGCATCACATCGTACCTGAGGAAAATTTGAATCTTGAAACCGTCCATAAAAAGATCTCCAAAGCCCACTTTTCCGTGGAACCTAAGCGCCATAAGTCTTCCGGCTGTGGATATCTTTTTACCCATGTAATTATCCGGATTTTCCACCACCTGCCTAATCTCATCTGTTATATGGTAAGAATGTGGATATGGATCTATTCCATTCTTCCTAATTTCATCTAACTTTTTTAACCTATCAGCAAAATCTTTCCTTTCTGCCATATGCATCACACTGTAATGGAATCCCTAATCCTTCCAAGCCTTTCCCTAAGCCTTTTTATTGCCACAAGAAGTGTATCTTTTGCTGTGAGGGATCCATCAGTTTCAAACTGGAATATGAATCTTTTATCATCCTCCACTATTTTAATATCATCGTACTGATAAAGCCTTGCAATATGTTTGCAGGGAAAATCATCCGTTACAACAAGATAATCCCCATTTTCAGAAACTATGCTTTTCTTACATCCATTTTTTATTAAATCATACATCTCATGGTTCTTGGGTATATGGAATTCCCTGTGGTATTTATATGAAACACCGCTTGTAACCTGCCACCTTGCATGTTCTCTTGCGGTTCCCATAATCGCCTCTGCATCTATGAGAAGGGCCTGTTTTTCATTTAGCTTAACTATGGGTATGTCCTTATTCACAGGTGCAAAGCTTGGATCGCCAACGGGAATGAGGTCTCCTGAGTACACAATGCAGGGCCCGAATTTTGAAAGTGTATATGTAACCGTGCAAAGAGGACATGCCTGATCCGGTGGATGCTGGCATTCATGCCTGAATTTCATTTTCAGATCAGTTGGAAGGGGCACGAGGCCTAACCTATGGGCGATAATCTCATTGAAAAGTGGTGATGAACTGTTGTATGTTTCCACCTTCCCATCGGCTGTCTCCTTCTGTACCGATCCAAGGTGGAATGAAACATTCTTTATGGCAAGCTTCGGTATATCGTTAATAAGAGTTCTCCTCAGCATGTTTGCAATGCTGTAATCTATTCCATCTAATTCGAATTTCATATACCTATCGTTAATTTCCAGTAGTGTGAATTTCATATGGATATTCGCCCCTTAGCTTATACCCTTCTACCCCTCTTTCCCCCCTTCCTTCTTGTTCCATCATGGGGGATTGGGGTAACGTCCTCTACCCTTAAAACCTTAAAACCTGCTCTTGTAAGTGCCCTGATTGCAGCCTGAGCGCCCGGACCGGTGGAATGACTTTTGCTTCCACCCGGTGCCCTTACCTTTATTATTATTTCATTGATACCTTTTTCCCTCAATTTTTCTGTTATTATGTCCGAGGCTTTCATTGCTGCATAAGGTGAGGATTCATCCCTGTCTGCCTTTACAACCATTCCGCCTGATGCCTTGGCGAGTGTTTCAGCCCCCGTTATGTCAGTAACGGTAATTATAGTATTATTATGGGATGAAAAAATGTGTACAACAGCTACTTTCGTCATTGTGCCTCCTCCTTAGGTTTTTGCCTCATGGGATGAAGCTCATTTGCCAGAGGTGAAAATGGATTATATTTAATACTATTTTCTTCATCCTTCTTAACCAAATAGCCGGGAATTGATACTACCCTATCACCCACCATAATATGACCGTGTGTGATGAACTGCCTTGCCTGTTTTGGAGTATTTGCAAGACCAAGTTTGAAAACAACAGATTCAAGTCTTCTGTCAAGTATATTATCTATTGTTAATGTTAGTATGGAATCCAGGCTGGCATTACCCCTTTCAAGAAAACCGTATTTGATGAGTTTCTGAAGTAGTTCATCCAATTCTTTTTTAGCCTGGGGATCATTGTATCTGATCAATGCCTGCAATCTCCTTGCCTGAGCCCTAAAATTTCTAAGTATGGATTGCGCTTTCCATAGTTCCCTCTTGTTTTTAAGGCCATATCTTACAAGAAGTTTATTCTCTTCCTCTATCCTTTCCTTTTCCCATGGCCTTCTTGGGGTTTCATATAGCTTTCTATTGAATTTAGGATCCCCCATCAGGTCTTCACCTCTTTCTTCTTAGCTACACCTACTGTAAGCCCCCTTCTATCGTTGGAACGTGTTCTCTGCCCTCTCACTGGCAGGCCCCTCTCATGCCTAATTCCCCTGTAGGCCCTAATTTTCTTCAGTAAATCTATGTCATCCTTAATGGCCAGTTCAAGATCAGCACCAAGATAGTGTATATTTCTTCCCGTTAAGAGATCCTTTTTCCTGTTCACAGCCCACCAGGGAAGATGATCCCCGGGTTTATCAAGTATTTTTTTAAGCCTGTCAATTTCATCGTCTGTCAATTCACCTATTTTCCTTGTCTTCTCTATACCTGCAGCCTTTAAAATCATCTCAGATGCCCTGTATCCTATACCCTTTATACCCATAAGACCATAAACGGCAATCCTATTACCGTCAAGGTCTGTGTTTGCCAGACGAACGATGTATTTGAATTCTTTATCATCTGCCATAATTCCTACCTTTTTTCTTTCAGTATCTTTCCTTAAATTGTTACCCATATATGAATTTTATTAGGGTGATGGGATTGAAGAGATTCCTGAACACACAATCTTACGCTGTATGGTTTTCTTAAATGGTTGGCTGCTATTTCTATAGCGTGAGGAGTCACTTAATGATACTTTCGTATTCCACATTTTCCTTTGAGGGTGATTCGCATCCCTCTAACCAGATGGATGCAAGTGTCTGGAAATCTGGTGGTGTTGCCTCGGGGTCTATTTTTACATCTATTACAGCGGGAAGACCCGAATCCTTTGCCCTTTTAAGTGCATTTTTGAACTCTTCAGGTCTTGTTACCCTTTCACCGTAGCACCCCATTGCCCTAGCAATTTCATCGTACCTGATTTCACCAAAATCAACACCTATGTATTTTTTATCATAATAGAGTGTTTGCCCTGATTTTATCATACCCCAGGAAGAATCGTTCATTACAACCACTGTAAACCTTATGCCCAGCCTTTTTGCTGTTTCGAGTTCCATTACACCGTAACCAAAAGCTCCATCACCGGTGATACAGTAAACTTCCCTTTCAGGGTATGCAAGTTTTGCCCCTATGGTATATGGTAAACCGGTACCAATGTGGCCTGAATCACCGGCTGAACTGCTCAGGAAACATCTGGGACAATAAATTCTATTCAGATAGTGTGCCCATACTGTTGTATTACCACCATCTATAACAGAAATTGCATCCCTAGGATAGAATTCCCTTATTTCCCTGATTACCCTGAGGGGATGAATAGGCATGTTATCGCTAAGTGACTGTTCTTCAAATTCGCTCAGCCACTGTTTTTCGAGATTTTTGTACTCTACATTCTTTTCCCTTTTTTCAATCCTTCCTGTTATGGATTTTATTTTTTTAATCAATTGTCCAAGAACTTCACGTGCATCGCCAACAATAGCAAGATCAACAGGCCTGTTGAGGGAAATTTGTTCACCAGAAATATCTATCTGTATAATCTTCTGCGACTCAGGGCTCCCCCAGATCGGAGGTCTGCCCCAGAAATCAAGATCACCAAGCTTCGTGCCTACCATCAAGACAAGATCAGCTTCAGCCTGGGCTGCTATTGCACCAAAGCTATGCGGTATCAAACACAGAGGATGATCCTCTGGTATGGCTCCCTTTGCAGAAATGGATGTGGTAACAGGTATCTGTAAATATTCTGAAAGCTCGAGCAACTCCTTCTCTCCTTTGCTCCTTAAAACTCCACCACCTGCATGAATTAATGGGAATTTTGATTGAATGATAATCTCCGCCGCCTTTTCTATTAATTTTTCATTTCCCTGGGGAGGAATCAATGTCCTGTATTGCCATTTTTCATGCAAAATAACATCTTTTTCTTCACCTGTTTTATGAAGAACATCCGATGGAAAATCAAGATGAACTGGAGCAGGTTTTTCAGAAAATGCTGTCCTTATTGCCCTTTCAGTCAATTCAACTATCCTTTCCCAGGAATTTACCACAGCATTCCATTTTGTGACTGCTTTGAAAAGTGAATATTGATCAAGGGCCTGCATGGATCCATGATCGGGATATGATCTAAAAGTCTGGTTCTGAGCGGTGATGATGAGAATGGGTATATTCTCCGCAAATGCAGGATATATACCTCCAACAAGATTTGCAGCTCCAGGACCAACAGTACCAACAACAACACCAAGATTTCCAGTTGTTCTTGAATAGGCATCCGCTGCCTGGGCCGCAGCAGCCTCGCTGTGAAATGTTATGAAAGTTATACTGCTATTTTTTAATGCATTTAAAAATGGATAGAGCTGGTCTCCTGGGACACCAAAAACATATTTTACACCCTCCTTTTCAAGAACCCTCTTAAGAATTTCTCCTCCTGTTATCCTTACCATATTTCACTCACCCTTTATGTTGAATTTTGAGAATTCACCTTCAAATTCAGTGGGAATTTTTCTAAGCATATTTATCCAATATTCAGTCGC
>CAYSIM010000012.1:0-14506 GCA_964431165.1 uncultured Thermoplasmatales archaeon
GATCGGATTCGAACCGACGACCACTCGGTTAACAGCCGAGCGCTCCACCAGCTAAGCTACGGCGGCTTTTTTTAGTTATTGCAAGAAGATATTAAAACTTTTGTGGTTTAAGTGTTAAATTTTTTTCTGGAACTTATTTGGACTTACCTATTTTTGAAAGCTTTGCAAGGAGTGCATCAAGGCCTATCTTTTCATTGGCTCCTTCAATTATCCTAAACTCTATATCAGCCATAGATTCAAGGATTTCCGCAAGTACCTCCTCATCTATGGATATTCTGTAAAATTCACTGTTCATCTGTTTTATTATGTCCTCCGCAGCAACACCATATTCAATTATCATACTATCAAGTATCTCCCTTGCCTCGAGAAACTTTCCGCTCAAGGCCTTCTCTATCATCTTCCTTACCATATCCCTGCTTGCAAGACCTGATGCCTTATATATGATATCAGATGTGATTGTTTCACCCATACTTGCTGCTGCCTGAAGTAAATTTATTGATTTTCTAAGATCGCCACCGGCTATTATGTAAATTGCTTCAATTGCATCATCCTTAAGATTTATTTTTTCTCTTTCTGCGATGTATTTCAATCTTTTTCCCACATCCTCCCTTGAAAGTGGCCTGAACCTGAATATGCTTGCCCTAGACTGTATTGGGTCTATTATTTTAGATGAATAATTGCATGAAAGTATGAATCTACATGTTTTTGAGTATTTTTCCATCGTTCTCCTCAATGCTGCCTGGGCATCCGCTGTAAGGTGATCCGCCTCATCAAGAAATATTATCTTAAATCCTATATCGTTTGAGGGCGCTGTCCTTGCATAATCCTTTATCTGTACCCTGACAGTATCTATACCCCTCTCATCACTTGCATTGAGTTCATTAAAACTTGATTTCCAGTCATCACCAAAAAGACCTATGGCAAGGGCAATTGCACTTGTTGTCTTTCCTGTTCCTGGTGGACCTGCAAAAATCAGGTGTGGCATATTTTTTTCTTTCACATATGCTTTCAACCTTTCAACTATATAACCCTGACCCACAATGTCATCAAGCCTGCTCGGCCTGTATTTTTCTACCCATACATCTTCCATGAATATCCAGATAACAAATACATTCAAATTATATTATTTTTTTCTTTAAAATCATAATGTACCAAAAATATTTAATAATGTGATGATTTCACTACTCTATCCCTGAATTGGAGGGATGATAGTTGAAATCATTAAACGCAAAAAGTACAATGGCTTTAGTGATAATATCGGTGTTGCTAGTGAGTTCTATATTAGTACCTTTGATTCCAGCGCAAAGCACAAAGAGCGGGAATGTGAGTCTCGTGGTGATGTATAAAGATACTGAAACTGGAGATGTTGACTTCGTTCAGGGCCTCACAGTAAATATTGTTGATTATTCAGGAAATATTATTTCCTCAACTGTATCTAGTCCCGTGGTGAATTTTGGAAGTGTACAAATAGGTAATTATATAGTTAGCATCTCACCCCAGAAAATTGGGTCTTATGTGTATGGTGGGGCATTTGTTCCCATTACCGTTACAACATCTGGTGCCAATGTATCCACAATCACCGTGGCCAGGACCGCAATTAACAAAACTGTTTCCCTTGTTGTTCTGAATTCTGGACTTCCTGCTTCAGGTTACCAGGTGAATGCTTTCGATTACTACAATCTTAATTTCTTTTCAGGAACTACAGGATCTTCAGGTAACATTACTTTCAATGCACCAGTGGGTAATTTTATACTCCAGCTTTCTACAACCAGTGGCGGTGCAATAAAGAATTATTATATGCAGATCAAGGCACCATTCACTGGATCTATAAATCTTTCCACATTCAAGCATATTTTCGGTATTGTGAAGGACTCATCAACAGGTTCCATTATCTATAACACGATTTATGTTAACATATTCCAAAATTCTCAACTATGGGATACACTTACATTCAACAACGGTGTTTTCAATTTTTACATAGGAGGAAATAATTATACAGTGGTGCTTACGGCTGATGGTTATTCTATACAGAATCTACCATTCAATGGAACCTATCCACAGACAGTTTTCCTGGAAAAGGTAAATAACTATTATAATTTCAATTACACATTCACTCAGGATTTTAAATATATATACATGAATTGCACTTTCAATCTTAATAACAAGACTGTTTTAAGGGCACTTCCATACAGTGATACAAACATACTTTATTATCAGATGTTACTTAACAATTTCAACAGCACATTTTTGAACAAATTCTTCCTGGATTCTGTGAGAAATTATTCTGGATCGTACATTTACGTATCCAATTATATTTACTCACTGCAATCAGTTAATGTTGCTCCCTTTACAGTAAATTATGGTGGCTTTACTGTTAAAATAAGCGCTGTATATTATAATTCAAGTGTTAATGTAACATCCTTGCTATCGTCAGGCTACATACCTGTATACATGGCAACAATGCAGAATTCTGCATACGGTGCATATAATGTTTACAACTATTCTGTTTCAATAGCTTCAAAATATGAGCTCTCAAACAATGTTATTGGTGCAAAAACCACAGGTTACATAAACACAATACTTGTAACCAATGCCACCGTTGGTCAGGTGGAGCTTGATTTCAAGGTAAGGGAGAAACCACAGATAATACTTGCACAGAATACATTTGGTATATACTGGAAAAATATGCCCTCAGGGAATTTTATATTGAATTCCACATCCGGTAATTTCACTGTGCTTGTAAAGGCAAACAACCATGTTTATTTCAATGCCAGCAATGCGGTGAAGGATATGGTAAGACAGCAGTATTCATGGAATGATATGTATTTTGTATGGAATATTGACGGTGTCATTCAGCAGGGTAAGGGCCTTGCAAACATAAGCGAAATACTTTCACCTGGAATACACACTTTAAATCTAACTGTGACAGATGTGGGGAATAATACAAATTACACAAACATAAAAATATATGCCGATGGTGCTTATCCAGATTTCTCATCCTATGCTAAATATTCAATAGGTCCTGAAAATATAATATCCTGGAATGCCTACTATGAAAATTCAACGCTCACATATAGTTATGAGGGAAATACTACAAAGGTGGCTCTGCATGGTAATTCAGCAATAATAGGACCTTTCACTGTTCTTCAGAACAAACAGATCAGCTTAGTTGCCTATAACCTAAAAGATACACTGAATGGTATAATAAATTCGCATGAAAAAGTTAATGTTGTATGGAATATAAGCGGTTCAAAATACATAGGAAATTCCGTGAACTACACGTTCACATATCCAACAAGATCCGGATACGATTGGATCAATGTTACATATTCTGATCAGGTTGGTAATAATTTCACAATTTCACTCAAGATTTATGTAAAAGATACAGTTAAACCAGTTCCTGTAATAGTTTTCCAGGGTGCAAATAATACCACAGTGACACAGGTATTCCAGAATAAACCGGTCACATTGAATGGTACCGGCTCATATGATCCTCAGAACGGTACAGTTGTTTCCTATTCCTGGACCATTGAAAATTCAACGGGGGTAAAACAATTGCCAAATTCCACCTATGTAATAGTATCTGGCAATCTTAACCAGAGCAAAGTTACAATTAAATTTATAGAGTACGGTACATACTACATAATACTGAACGTGACGGATCAGGCAGGGAATTATGATACACTTAACAAAACACTCAGGGTATCTCCAGTGGCACCCGATCTTGTTCTCGTGAATTTCACTTGGAAAGGAAATCTAACAGAGGGTGTTACAACAACATTCTACGTTAACGTTACAAACACTGGCAATGCACCTGCCACAACATACTACCTGCAGTTCTATGTGAATGGAAAACTTGAAGGAAATGTAAGTTACAGCAATCTATTAGTAAATAAAACAGTAAAGCTATATTATAACTGGACTCCCCCATCATCAGGAAATTACACCATAAAGTTCTCTGTTTATACACCTCAGGAACCTAAGATATATCTAGGCGATAATGTACAATCAAAGGTGGTGAGTGTGCAGCAGGCAGCTTGGAAACTACCAGCAATAATCATAGGTACAATTGCAGTGATAATAATAGTAGCAGTGGTAATATGGAGAATAAGGACAAAAGGATTCAGAAAATTTGAGAAAAAATCCAAAGGAGAAGAAAAGGGAACATTAATGCATAAAAAATAAAATTTTTTTATTTATTTTCTTGCTGTTTTTCTTCCTCTTTTTTCTCTTCCTTTACCTGTTCTTCCTTCTTTGGTGAATATATTTCAACGAATCTGATCTCCTTGTTTGTAAAGTCCCTTGCAATCCCTACAATGAAGTACTTCGAACTCAACCATTCTGACCTGTACTTGCAGCTCTCTGCCACTATTATCTCAATGTAATTATCGTACTCCTTCACCTTGAATTCTTGCAGATCCCTGTTATAAGATGCTTCTATCAATGCCAATATCTTGTTCTCTACGCCTTCAACAATTTCTTTCACCACAAATTTGTAATGCAGCTTTTTACCTGCCAGGGGATTGTTGAAATCAACCAGTACTCTTCCAGGCGATATGCTTATCACCTTTCCCGTCTGACCGTTTATTGTAACGAACTTACCTACCTCGGGCGTAATCTTATTTCTTTCAAAATCCCTAGGAGAAACAACCTTAAGTAGTGCGGGATTCCTTTCACCATAAGCCTTTGAAGGTTCAAGATAGAGATCGTATTCCTTTCCTATTTCGGCGTTCATTATTGCCTTTTCAAGTTCATCAAGCACCATCTTTTCTCCCAGTATTACTACCTCCGGAGAATAACGTCTGTTAGGATCATGTATTCCATTATCCTTTGCTACCTGTTCCATCGTAGTTTCCCTTATTTCCTCTTTATCATTTTCCACAGTCCACAGTGTATAATCTACCCTGACAATATCTCCTTTGTTCATGATTTTCACTCCTTTACATGTTTTTGAGGTAAAATATATAAACAATATTTAACTTTTCTATATCAGGGCGAGGAGAAGTAGAAATGGAACAGGTATGTCAAAATAGAACAGTTGGTCCACGCTCCAGGATTTTAAAAATGGAATCTTAATAAAAAGAAGAATTGCCACTGCTAGAAATGATAAAATCCTCAGAAAATTGTAAATGGAAAAAAGTAAGAGGAATGCAAGGGAAATTGAATAGAAGATTGCAAGGGGTTGAACAATGTTACCCCTGAAAATTACAGGAATGGATTTTATACCCACACCCTGATCAAATTCCCTGTCCTGATTCTGGTAAATTATGTCAAAACCACCTATCCAAAAGGTGAGAAAAAGTGCGAGATAATAAACATCCATATCCCTGGGAATTTCTCCAGAAGATCCTATGTAACCTGCTATGGATATAACACCAATTATGAAACCAAGAAATATATGTGATATGAATGGTATCTTTTTCGTCTTTGGATAAATGTAAAACAATAATAGGAGAATGGGTGCAAGTATTCCAGATAATATGTTGAGGAAAAGAGCGGAAATCTCAAAGATTATGGATGATATTATGAATAATGAATAAGCTTCATAAAAGCTAATCTTTCCCGTTACAAGTTCCCTGCTAGAGGTCCTGGGATTCCTCCTGTCAAGATCGTAATCCTCTATCCTATTTATTACCATACCTGCAGTTCTGGCAGAAACTGCTGCAATTGTGATTAAAATTACTGTTAATATGGAAAATTTTCCGTATAGAAGCATACCCATATATGCAAATGGCAAATCGAATACCGTATGCTCAATTTTAATGAATCTTAAGTAAAGATTAAGTCTATGCATTTTATTCAAAACCGTATTTCTTTAACCTTGATAAAATTATTTCACCCAGATTTTTTTCAATCCTATCAGGCCAAGGCCTTGTGAACCCTTCCTGTGGCAATTTTCTTGTAGCATCTATTATCATCTTTCCACCTGCATTAGCGTAAATGGATGCATGGTCCAGAGAATCTGCAACTGATAGATTTATGATCTCTATATCCCTTGAAGGATCTGTCCTTGTGGATACAGCCCATATTACTTCCCTCATGTCCTTAACGTCTATGTCTTCGTCCACTACAACAACATATTTTGTGAACATCATCTGTCCCAGGGAAATAATGGACAGGCCCACCTTCCTTGCCTGGCCTGGATAGCTCTTTTTTATGGAAACTATGCATAGATAATTTATGGCTCCTTCCTCAGGCATAAAAATATCCACTATCTCCGGATTCTGCATCTTTATTATGGGCAGAAATATTTTCTGAATTGCCCTTGCTATAATATTATCTTCGCTCCAGAATCTACCAACAACTGTTGCATGGTAAACAGGGTTTTTCTTGCAGAGGATCTTCTTTACATGAAAAACAGGGTATGGCTCCCTTGGTGTATAATAACCTGTATGGTCACCGAATGGACCTTCATCCCTAAGTTCATCAGGATCTACATATCCTTCCAAAATAAATTCTGCATTGGAGGGATACAATAAATCAACAGTATCACCTTTCACAAGTTCAACAGGTTCGCCCATCAGGTAACCTGCAAAGCCCATCTCATTTATGCCCTCAGGGAGAGGCGATATGGCACTGAGGAGAATGGATGGATGCACACCTATTGCAACCGCAACATCCAACTTTTTCCCCATTTTCTTTGCCTTCAACATGTGCATGTAACCTGTTTTCTGTCTCTGCCAGTGCATTCCTGTAGTCTCACTGTCATAAACCTGCATCCTGTAAACACCTGCATTGTAACTCCCATTTTCAGGATCCTTTGTTATAACCACAGGCAATGTGATGAACTTCCCACCATCCCCCGGCCATGATTTTAGGACAGGTATCTCTTCCAGGGATTTGCATTCATTTTCCTTTACTACACCCGTGTTCTTCACAGAGGGTGTGAAATTTTTCAGCTCCCTGTAAATGCGTAGACCATTAAGAAGGGAGGTGCCTGAAATAAGCATTTCCCTTAGACCTGCAAAATCACTTGAAATACTATCAATTGTCCTTCCAAGGAGATACTCAAGTCTTTCCATTTTGCCGAAGGCGTTTGTGAGAACAGGTATACCCTTACCATCCACATCCATGAAAAGAAGTGCAGGTCCATTTCTCCTCTGTACCTCATCCGTGAAAACTGTTACCTCAATCTCTGAGGAAAATCTTTCTTCAATTTCAAGGAGGTCATTCCTTTTTTTCAATTTTTCTATGGATTCTCTCAGATCCTTCATCTTTTTTTATTAAGCAATTCTCAATTTAAAATTTTTCAGTAAAAAATTTTATATTATTCCATTTTAATTGATTTTTATGATTACTGTTCTTGGTGCAGGGAACATAGGGAGGGCAATAGTTGATTTTCTTTCCGAAAAGGATGATATTTCGGTCATAGATATTTCAGCGAGGGCTCTAAATGGAATTTCAAGGGCGAGAAAATTTAAGGGGAATGTAATGGATCATAAAAGTGTTATTGAGAATTCAGATCTTGTGGTAAATGCCCTTCCTGGGAGCATCTCCTTCCAGGTAATTTCAAAAATAATTGGTATGGGAAAAAGCGTTGTAGATGTTTCCTATATGCCTGAGGACCCATTCCTACTGGATGAAAAGGTAAAGGAAATGAATGTATTTTTTGTACCCGATGCCGGCTTTGCTCCCGGATTAAGTAACCTTATTGCGGGTTACCTTTATAAAAAAATAGAGTCACCGAAGAGTATAGAGATCTATGTTGCAGGTCTACCCTCCAAGAAGGTTCCGCCATTGGATTATACAGTAACATGGAGCATAGAGGGTCTTATAGATGAATATACAAGGCCAGCAAGGATGGTGAAGAATTATAGAATTGTGGTAGTAGATCCACTTGAAACTGTAGAACCATTCTGCATTTCAAATATAGGTTCGTTCGAAACCTTTGTATCTGACGGATTGAGGACAATGCTGAACACGATAAAAATAAGGTACATGTTTGAGAGAACACTTAGGTATCCCTCGCATATAGAAAAGATAAAGATGCTCAGGGACCTGGGTTACTTTTCCAAGGAAAAAATAGGAAAATGCGCACCATACGATATAACTGTAAGATTATTTGAAAGGTTAAAAAATGAATCCGGTGATATTTGCATACTCCTTGTCAGGGTAATAGGTAAAAGAAGCTTTGAAGTTTTCCTTTATGATAAGTACGACGGAAAAAGAAAAATTTCATCCATGTCAAGGGTGACTGGATATACCGCGGGGGCCATTTCTACACTCATGATGGAAAGGGATCTGAATGGTGTAATACCTCCTGAGGTACTTGGCTTTGATGAAATGAATTTTAATTCCATAAGGAATATGCTTAAGAAAAAGGGAATAATATTAAATTTAAGAATTTAAATTTCCTCCCTTTCTACCTCTGTTCTATCCCAGGTGGGATATTCTTCAACTATGTATTTTTTTCCTTCTATACTATTCTTAATTTCTTCAAGAATCCAGGGCGCTATTTCTATCCTTTTCCTGTATTCATCCAGATAAACAAGATTATTTGGTACTCCAATTTGATCTATTATCTCAGAATATAGGGAACGGGGATCCGTGTACTCTATTATGCCCTTCAGAAGTGTTCCATCCCTTGTGACTATTTCATAATCCTTTGCCACATTCCTTGCCCTCCTCATTAACCTTCTCCTGAGCTGTATTGCATCCTTAAAGCTTGCAGAGCAATAATGAACTGTTGTACTGAACTCATTTTCCATTATTATTTTCCTCGCCAGAGTTTCACTACCCTTCACTGCACTGCTTATGTATGATTTAGTTTTATAACCGTGGATTTTCAATGACTGGAAATTTGTTTCCGAAAACTCGAGCTCATTGAGATTTATGAAATCAACATTCAGATTTTCAGCTTGCCTTATCATGTGTAAGAGATCTTCACCCTTGTCCGGAAGGACAGGAACTTCTATGCCCACCTTCATCCCCGTATCCAGAGCTATTTTTATCTTATTTGCATAATCACTCCATTTTAACTTGTTCCATAATCTCACAGGTACATGAAATCTTATTTCGTCAAGACCTGCATTTGCAAGTTCCTCTATCTCCTCCTTATTTCCACTCGCTGTGTAAAGGTGTATGTGGTATTTATCTCCAAATTCATCCTTCAGTAACCTTATATAATGTAATGTTCTTTCAATCATTCTTATTGGATCACCACCCGTTATACCTGCACCCTCGGCATTTATTAGCTTAGATTCCTCTATTATATTCTCTTCCTTCAATACGGGCATTTCATCCGCATAGATCACATCCCTGTTCTTCTTCCCGGCGCTTAAAGGACAGTAAAAGCATCTGAAATTGCAAAGTCCTGTAACAAAGAGGACAAGCTTCGCTCCCTTCCTGCAGAGTTTGCATCCATCAGGAAGATTGCCCGAACTTATTGAATTTTTCTCAAGCTTTATCATATATACTCCTTTTTGTATTTCCAAGAAAATTTACAATTATTTATAAATATTTTTATACCTGAAGATAAAAAATTCCATGGTAAATCCTGTATACTGGGAAATTTTGCAACAAATTTATATAATACGTTTTTCTAGTTATTTTATGAAAAAATTTATTTTTTTGGTCATAATCATAATTGCAATCATTTTAATAGCAGCAGTATCAATTCAATACGTTCTTCTTTCAAACAATAGAGGAAACATATCTTCCACGGGAAATTCATTGACAGGTTTATTATGGCCCACATATAGAATAGGGAGCACAAATACTACCCTGGCAATGGTTTATTTTTATCTTAATATGATAATTCCTTCTGCATTGAGCGTTAATGGATTGACTGTTCTTCTTAATGAAACACCAACCATTGCCTATTCAGGTAGTTATAATATACACTATCCAAAGGGAAATGGTATATCGGAATCAATTTCCTCCTCACATTTCTGGCTATCTTCCCCTGTTAATAATAGTGAAGCATATATGATATTATTTCCTTCACTAACTTCAAATGGAATGATAGAAAAGGGTATGCAGCTCGATCTTATCTATGCCAATATATCCTTCATGGGAAATACAGTGATTTTAAAACCTGCACCTTTCTCGCTCATGGGATGGGAAGGTATGGCCGTGGACTTGAACCATACAGGATATAACCTGCAGCTTGTTGGTGTTGTGGGGGATAGCAATTACATAGATGGTCTTCATTTGTACTCGAACTGGAATACGGATTTTAAGAATTCGACAGCCATATTCAATTTAACGGTTAAGAACAACTCCGATGCGGGATACTTACCTCTTCCCTTTAAATTTTACATTATTAACCTTCAGGATTATGATCCCATGATTATGTATAATGTTTCTTCCCTTAACAATCCTACTTTGATAGATATATCAGGGAGCGTTTCAAGTGCCAATTTGATCTTCAACGTAAAAAATAACACTGCATTCGGTGAAGGTGATTCATTGAGCATAAAGATGAAATTTTATTCTACCCCTAACCCATACTATATGGGAAACAACTGGGGCTTTGAAATATTGTATGATAACCAGCAACTTCTCATTGGATCCCTGGTACCACCATGATCATTTAATTGGATAAGTACCTGTGGATCCTTTAAAAACAATTTCATTTTTTATGATTTTTTAAATGAAAGAAATAATGTACATGGTATAAATTATGTAATCCTTATATGACACACCTAAAGAATAGGGTCCTGAGGATCATTGGACTTGCAAGCTTCCTCAGGTCTTTTGGCTACGGTACCCTATGGTCATTCATAATTCTTTTCCTCACCACCAAGATTCATCTTTCCCTTACATTTGTTGGTGCATATTTATTAATTTCAGGTTTAATAGGTGCATTTTCACAGATAATATTTGGAGGATATTCGGATTACATGGGAAGAAAATTTTTTCTCGTAACGGGACAGATGGGGCAGGGCATATCATTCGTGTTGGTTGGAATAGGCATGGCCTCAAGCTTTTATCTCATCCTGATAGGCATACTTCTGCAGAATATATTCAGCGGCATGGTTTTCTCCATTTTCAATGCAATCCTTGCAGATGTTTTTACCGAGGAGGAAAGATTCAGGACTTTCGGCATACAGAGGGCACTTGCAAACTTTGGCTGGGGAATTGGACCTGCCATAGGCGGTCTTGTTTTCGAATTGAACTATTACTCAATTTCTTTCATATTCATGGGTATTGTACTATTTTCCATTTCATTTCTTATGATGAAAATACCTGAAACAGCAAAGAAGGAAATAAATTTCAGATTCCAGGATATTCCTGCTGCTTTAAGGGACAGGAGATTTCTCATCTACTGCATTGCAGGGTTCATTGCGTTCCTTATTTTTGGTCAGTTAAACAGCACTTATCCATTATATGAAGAACAGGTGAATGGAATATCCGTTTCCCTTATTGGACTTACCTGGACCATGAATGGTCTGATGGTGGCTGCATTGCAATATCCTTTTGCAAGATTGGCAAACAAAGTGAATGCGCATAAATTCCTCATCTATGGAATTTTTCTCTATGGTCTGGGGTATTTCCTTGTATCGATTATTCCCACTGTTGAATGGATGTTCTTCTCCATGATAATAATAACCATGGGCGAGATAATTTTCTCATCAAGCGCTACTACAATGGCAATGAATTTAGCATCGGAAGGTAAAAGGGGAAGATACTCAGGAACATTCGGTCTTTTTACAAGTATAGGGAGATCTGCTGGTCCATTCTATGGTGGTTTAATTTTTAGCCTGCCATACGATTACCATATTAGATGGTTCATAATACTTCTCACTGCTGTTTCATCAGCCCTTCTCTACGGCATCATCTTCAGGAAGAAATGATCTTATTCTTTCAAGCAGCTCTTTTGGTATTTCGATGGATTTGAATTCATTATTTATTGCTACCACAACCAATTCACAGGTGGCGGCAAGTTTACCATCCCTTTCCCTTATTATTTCAAAGTAATACCTGATATGCTTTTTTCCCACTTCCTTTATGCTCATGCTCACAAGGGCAGTATCGTTGTACATCAAGGGTGATTTGTAGGTACATTCAGCTTTTACCCGTGGCAGGGAAACACTCTTAGAGATATCAAAGGAAAGACCAATGGAATTCATGAATTCTTCTTCTGTTCTCTCACACATTCTGAAATAGTTTGAAAAATGCATAACACCAAGCGCATCCGTGTCCACCCAGGCCACCCTATATTTATACTGGAACTTCATAAAAAAGTGATATTTTACTTGCATTTAATTTTTTATTCAAGAAATGTTTATTAACTATGATTTCAATTTCAAATCATGAAATCCTATGAAGTTTTGAAGGGAATTGTGGATAAACTGAATTCAAACGAGCAGGCAAAGAAAGAAACAAAAGGTATGAAAAGCGTTTTCCAGTTTAAGAACGATGCTGGCGAATCTTACTATCTCCAATTCAAGGAGGACGGATCCGCTGAGCTCTTAATGGGTGAGCATCCATCGCCTACGGTAGTGCTGACAGCAAAGGAAGAGGATATGGCAGGCATAATAGATGGTACCATAGACGGTACAAAGGCTTTTTTCATGGGAAAGTTGAAGATTAAGGGAGATCCTTTTCTTGCACAGAAACTTGTTAACATTGTTAAAAAATTGAAGTGATCCTATATGGAAATTAAGACGGTTGCAGTGATTGGGTCTGGGGAGATGGGGCACGGAATAGCAGAGGTATTTGCACTGAATGGATACACCGTTACCATGGAGGATATTTCAAAGGAAGTGCTTGAAAGGGCAATGAACGAAATAAGGGAAAGCGTTGACAAACTATTCAAAAAGGGGACCATAAAGGAAAGTGTTGATACTGTTCTATCTAGAATAAAAACATTTACAGACATTGAAAGTGCGGTGAAGGATGCGGATCTTGTTATAGAAGCTGTGCCTGAGATAGAGGACCTGAAGAAAAAGATTTTCCAGGATCTGGAGAAATTCACACGATCGGATACAATACTCGCCAGCAATACATCTAATATAAGAATCACTGAAATAGCAAGCGCAGTAAAGAACAGAGGAAGGATAGCAGGTCTCCACTTCTTCAATCCACCTGTCATAATGAAGCTTGTAGAGGTAATAAAAGGAGAGGAAACAACTGATGATACTGTTAACACACTATACGACCTTGTAAAAAAGATAGGAAAAATACCTGTCAGGGTAATGAAGGACTCACCTGGATTTATAGTGAACAGGATAAATGCACCCGATATGCTCCTCTTCTGCCTTTTGATAGAACATAATGTCGCTACCCCTGAAGAAATTGATGCGTTTGCGAAGATGCAGGGCATGCCCATGGGACCTTATGAGTTAATCGATTATGTGGGTATAGATGTCGTCTACCATTCAATGGAATACTATGCAAAAACCCTTAACCCTGACTATAAGAAATGCAAGGTATATGATGAATTATATAACAAAAAAATGCTTGGTAAGAAAACAGGTAAAGGTTTCTACGACTGGTCCGCAGGAAGACCGCATATTGATACCAAGAAGGCGACAGACAAAGTTTCCCTGATGGACATTTTTGCGGTTGAAATTAACGAGGCTGTGAAACTGATAGAGGAGGGTGTTGCTACACCTGAGGATATAGAGATAGGTGTGAAATACGGCCTAAACAGGGCTTTCGGTCCAATATCCGTAGCAAAAAGTCTGACGAATGCTGAGGTGAAGGCAAAGCTTGAGGAACTCTCCAAAAAATTCAACTGCTCGGTTTTCGAACCTGCAGAATCAATAAAGAATGGGAAGATGAGGGAAGCAATTGAAGGAAGGCTTAAGAAGAAGGAGGAAAAGAAGGTGGAGATAAAGGAAGAAAAGCCTTCCGCTGAACATTTAAATACTGTTATTGTTGAAAAATTCCCCTTCAGGGTAGCCAGAATAACACTCAACAGACCTAAGCATAATACCATAAACAACGAACTCCTTGAGGATCTTGAGAAGGCCATTAAATCACTATGGGATGACAATGAAATTAGTGTCGTTGTTGTAACGGGCCAGGGTACAACATTTTCTGCAGGCGCTGATCTTTCCCAGTATTTTGCAAGTAGCTTCCAGTTCCTTGAATTCGCTAGGAAAGGTGAAAGGATTTTCAGGCTTCTTTCTGAAATGCCCAAACTAACGATCGCAGTGATGAAGGGCTATGCTTTGGGTGGTGGATTTGAACTAGCACTCGCATGTGATCTCAGGCTCGGTACAGAGGATGTGCAGGTGGGTTTTCCTGAGGTAACTATAGGTCTTGTCCCGGCCTGGGGAGGGTCACAGAAACTTGCAAAGGTGGTTGGCCTGGGAAGGGCTATGCAACTCATAATGACAGGCGAAAGGATCACTGGAAAGGATGCATTCAACATGGGTTTGATAAACAAGATTGTTAAGGACCCTGAAAATGAGGCTCTTGAATACGCGAAGAAAATTGCTGAGACATCGGCACCAATTTCTATGGCCCTTGCAAAGAGACTTCTCAACAAGGGTGTTGAGGTACCTATGGATGTGGGCCTTGAGATGGAATCCTTCGCGGCAGGCGTACTCTT
>CAYSIM010000012.1:14537-18048 GCA_964431165.1 uncultured Thermoplasmatales archaeon
GGAATTTCTTCATTCCTCCAGAGGAAGAAACCAGAGTTCAAGGGAAGGTGATTGAATGGACGTTTATCTCGTTGATTTCTTGAGAACAGCATTTTCCAGATCAAGACCAAGGGAACCTGAGAGGGACATTTTCAATTCCCTCAGGATGGACGAGGCAGTTGCAATGCTTTTGAAGGAAATAATAAAAAGGAATGGCATAGATCCATTGAGGATAGGCGATGTGATAACTGGTTGTGCGCTACAGGCAGGGGAGAACTGGCTCTATGGTGGAAGGCATCCAATATTTCTTGCAAATCTGCCGGTGGAAGTACCAGCAATGGCAGTGGACAGGGCATGTTCTTCATCCATGGTGGCAATGGCAATAGGTACATGGGAGATAATGACAGGAAATTCGGATATTGTACTTGCAGGCGGAATGGAACACATGACACACGTGCCCATGGGTGATAACCCCAATATACAGATAAATTATAAACTACTGGTAAGACCTGAATACATGAGATACCAGATGAACATAGGCTACAGCATGGGTCTTACCGCTGAAAAACTCGCAGAGGTGGAAGGTATTTCAAAGGATGAGATGGATGAATTCTCATTTAGAAGCCATAAGCTTGCTGGTGAAGCACTGAACAATGGATGGTTTAAGGGTGAGATTCTACCTGTCCAGGTGGAGTACAACGGTGAAATTGTTACCGTTGATAAAGACCAGAGCATAAGACCAGATACTACCCTCGATCAAATAAAGAAATTGCCACCTGCTTTTAAGTCAGATGGTATTATTACTGCAGGAAATTCATCACCATTGAATGCTGGGGCATCAATGACCATGCTCATGAATGAGAAGACCATGGATGAGTACGGCCTAAAGCCTATGGCGAGGATAGTTTCATTTGGATGGGCTGGTGTGGACCCGAGCATAATGGGTGAAGGCCCCGTGCCAGCATCAAAAAAGGCACTTGAGAGGGCAAAGCTAAAGGTGGATGACATTGATTACTGGGAAATAAACGAGGCCTTCGCAGTTGTTCCACTAAATGCAATAAAGAAGCTTGGCATAGATAAGGAAAGGGTGAACATACATGGTGGTGCAATTGCCATTGGCCATCCTCTTGGTGCATCTGGTGCAAGGATAACTGGAACCCTTGCCAGGATACTGAAGGAAAAGAATGCTAGATATGGCTTAGCAACATTATGTGTTGGCGGTGGCCAGGGCTATGCAACAATTCTGGAGAGGGTGTGATCAAAATGGATTTTACATTACCTGAAGAAATTGAAGAAAAGAGAAAAAAGGTGAGGGAATTTGCATTGAGGGAATTCACAGAGGAGAGAAAGAGGTACCATGATGAGAAGGAGAAATATCCCTTCGAGGTAAGAAAGTTAGCCTACGAGCAGGGAATAGTAAACTTCTCAAATCCATGGGATCTACTCGTCACGATAGAGGAGCTATGCAGGGTAGACCCAGGGCTTGGAATCTCCTCATTCGTATATGCCTTCGGTTCTGAAATATTAATGCTTTTCGGCTCGGACGAGCAGAAAAAGAAGTATCTTGAACCTGTGCAGAGGGGAGAGAAGATAATGGGATTTGCAGTTACGGAACCAGTGGCAGGAAGCGATGTGGCGGGTATTGCAACAAAGATGGAAAAACAGCCCGACGGATCTTACCTCCTTAACGGGTCGAAGATGTTCATAACTAATGGCTCAATAGCGGATTATGTTCTTGTACTTGCTAGAACTGGCCCCCCTCCTTCTGAGGAGAAGAGGCACCATAACATGAGCATGGCCATAGTGGAGATGAAGTGGCCGGGCGTATCTGCGAACAAATTGACGGGTAAGATGGGTGTAAGGGCAACGGATACTGCGGAGCTTGTATTCGATAATGTGAGAATACCTCCAGAGAACATCATAGGCGAGATTGGCAAGGGATTCTATTATGTCATGACATTCTTCAACATTACAAGAATTTACGTAGCTGCCATGTCTATAGGCATAGCTCAGGGAGCTTTGGATATGATAGTGGATAAAGCGAAAAAAGATAAGAATTTTTCATCACAGGAGAGCATACAGTTTACAATTGCTGAAATAGCCACAAGGGTTGATGCTGCCAGGCTACTCACCTACAGGGCAGCTTCCTATTTATTCCAGTTTAATCCGGATCCGGTATTCACAAGCATGGCGAAATATTTTGCAGCTGAAACTGCCACCTATGCTGCTGAAACAGCTCTAAAGGTAACTGGACTCGATGGTGCAATAACATCCTTGGAGAGAATGTTCAGGGACTCAAAGATCATGGAAATTTGGGAGGGTAGCAGTGAGATAGAGAAGCTTGTGATTTATAGAATGTTCATGAAAAAGATGGGGGTGGAATGATCATGGATGAGGAACACAGGGTACTTGAATCTGTCGTTGGTGAATTTGCTATTAAGGAGATACAGCCCATTAACAAACAGATAGAGCTTGATGGTATTGGAAAGGATCTGAAGAAGAAATTATCCTCACAGGGTTTCCTAGGAGCACTGGCACCGTATGAATTGGGGGGTGCTGCACTTGATAGACTTGGTTATTCTTTACTATTGAAGCAAATAGCTGCCGAAAGCCCATCCGTTGCATTTTATATTTTCCTGCAGAATTCCCTCGTTATAAAGTCCCTGATGAAGAATGAGAAGGCAAAGGAAAAAATTATGGGAATAGCAACGGGTGAAATATCCGGAACATTCTATTATTCCCATGTGCTGAATTTCCTTGAACCGGGTAAAATCTCATCCTCGAACAATTTTCTCACAGGCAAATTAAACGCTGTGATCAATTCAGATGCTGAGATTTTCATAGTACCGGCTGATGAAAAATTCTTCCTAGTTGAAGAGGGCCATGAGGCTCTTGAGGAACATGAGAAATTGGGATTCAGGGGATTAAAATTCTCACCCGTGAAGTTCGAGGCTAAAAGAGATAAAGCCCTGGAATTGAACATAAGATTGAAGGAAATCCTTGATGATACGCATTTACCTTTATCAGCAATTGCAATCGGGATTGCATACGGTGCACTTACTAAGGCGATAGCATATTCAAAGGAAAGGAACGCTTTCCTCCACAAGCTGAAGGATTTTCAGCCACTCGCTTTCGGAATGGCCCAAGCCTATTCACAGCTCGACATACTCAACGAATACATGGTATCCATTGCTCAGGCTGAAAGGGACGTGAAGAAGGAGCTAATGCTGAAGATTATCTCCATAGATTTTGCCAGAGAAGTATCAAAACTTGCGCTACAGGTTCATGGAGGATACGGTTATTTAATGGACTTTGGCATAGAAAAATATTACAGGGACGCCATGTTCCTTTCAATCCTGGGAGGGAATCACATAGAGGAGAAGAAGGAATTAGCTTCCATGATATTCGAAGAGAAAGCAGGATGGATCTAAGTAAAAGAAAAATTTTTTCATTTTTTAAATTCATTAGAAATCCTCCTGTGATATCCTGAAATTATTTCCTTTTTATACCCCTTATTTTTCATTCCGAAACC
>CAYSIM010000013.1:0-17493 GCA_964431165.1 uncultured Thermoplasmatales archaeon
CTCCATATTCAATTCCTTCACCATTAAATAGAGTGAGCCTATGATCCCTGTTAGGGCATCCCTGAATTCATCTTTATCCAGAGTTCTAGAATCAAGTTCCACCTTTAGAACTAATTCTTCATCCTCCCCCGTTATGGCAAATTTTATCATATTCACCCTGTCATTTAGAATGAGGAGCTTCCTGTATATGTCAAGCCTTTCAACCTGCTCGAGGAGAGCAGTATCCACTTCAGTATCAACAATAAGCTTTACGGATTTTTCTTCAAAATATATGTAAAGCACAAAAGGCACCTTAGGATGTTCTGCAATGATTAAATTATCCTCCTCCTTTATCGTCCATACCATGTCAAGAACATCTTCCTTCTTATCCGTTCCCGAGGTGAGCCAATTTTTAATATTTTCCTTCAAATCCACCATATTAATCGTTTTAATAATTGATTGATATTATTTATATTTTCACATTCCAAATTTTTCCTCAAGAAATTTCAGACCCATTTCATTATTCCTTTTCTGGAAAGCATGTCTAGTTTCCTGTTCCTCATACTCAAAAACAACCCATGTATCGTTATCAATAGTGTGGGAATAGAAATCAGGCTTAACGATGGAATGCGGTTTGTAGGCCAATGTACACACTTTTATATTTTCAGTGTACTTTTTCAATTTTTCCATTACAGCTTCTATAGTTTTGCCCGTATCGGCAATATCATCAACAAGCAGGATATAATTTCTTATTTCCATGTCTATTTTTATATCACCTACCGTAACATGTGTGCTCGGTACCCCCTCCTCCGTATAATATGAGGCCTTAATTCCTAACAGTTCTTTCACGCCCAAGTAATCGCTCATCAATCTTCCTATCACCATTCCTCCCCTCTCTATGTAAACAATAAGATCTGGTTTACCAAGCTTTGTAATAATTTCATTCGCCAAGTTCTTTGTATAATTTTTCATTGCCTGGAAACTGAGAAATGCATACCTTTTCTTTTCATTTTCAAATTTCAGGAATTCCAGCCATTCTCTTGCGCTCAGCAAGAGTTCCTGCATTATACCCTTTTCCCTCAACCTTTTAGAAAGCTGCACCTCTCTGGGCGCCAGAAGTGATGATTCTTTCAATACCTCTTCATTTTCAAAAAGATCCTCCGGTTTTCCATCGAATATTATCCTACCCCTTCTCATTACAAGTACCCTTCTGCAGTATTCGGCAACGAGCCTCATATCATGCGTAATAACAATTATGGTTATTCCTTCACCATTAAGCTCCGTAAGAATATCCATTATCTCCCTTGACATTCTGTAGTCCTGGCCCGTCGTGGGCTCATCTATAATGAGAATACTTGGTTTCATAGCTATTACACTGGCAAGTGCAAGTCTCCTTTTTTCACCCCTGCTGAGGAAAAGGGGATCCTCATCCCTCTTTTTTATCAAACCTACCCTTTTAAGTGTTTCATCCACCCTTTTTTTAATCTCATTTTCATCGAGGCCAATGTTTTTCAGTCCATACTCTATTTCAGCATCCACCCTTCTGTTGAAAATCTGGTGATCGGGATTCTGGAAAACATAACCCACAATAGAGGGTATTTTTTTTCTTACCCTTTTCTTTGAAATATCCTCGCCCAGGATTGTTATTTCCCCCTTCCATCCCGTGAGATATCCTGAAAGCACCTTTGAAAAAGTGCTTTTTCCTGATCCATTCTGGCCTATAAGTGCAACAAATTCACCCTTCCTTATTTCCATATCAATTCCATTCAGTGCCCTGGCTCCATCAGGATACTGGTATTGCAAATTTCTTACCTCTATGATAGGTTCTTGGGGTTTTTTCTCCGATCTTTTCGGTCTATATGTTTTTGCTATATCGGCATCAATTTTTTTTATGAAATCCTCATCATTCTGTATTATTGCTTCTAGCTCTGAAATCTCCACATAATCCTTCAATTCCTTTGATGCGAAAATTTTTTCGGGTATATCTATTGCCATTATTTTTCCATCATAGAGAACAGCCACCCTGTCGGCAAACCTTTTTAGTATTTCTGGATCGTGTTCAACAAGTATCACAGTGAGATCATTCACTTTTTTAAGGTTCGAAATTGCCTCTATTATTTCCATTTTACCTGCTGAATCAAGGTCGGATGTTGGTTCATCCAGTATCAATATTTTCTGCTTCATGGCTATGAAGCTTGCTATAACAAGCCTCTGTTTCTGACCGCCTGATAGTTCTGAAGGATGTAATTTATCTAGAAGGCCATAAAGATCTTCAAGCCCAACAATGGAAAGTGATTCCTTCACCCTTTTCATTATTTCATCCCTTGGCAAACCCATGATCTGAAGGCCCAATGTAATTTCTGAAAGTGCGCTCATGGTGAGAAACTGGCTTTCAGGATCCTGCATTACCAGGCCTACCTGGGGAGCCATTGATCCCTTTCCCACAAGTGTAAAACCACCATCCTTTCTTTCAAGGCCTGAAACAAGTTCACCGAGGACGTAAACCTCTCCACTGAAATATTTCTCTATAGAATCCTGCTGTATCTTTATCTGGTGGGGTATTAGTCCTGCAATTAGCTGGCACAATGTGGATTTACCAGATCCTGTTGGGCCTGTTATACCAAAGAATTCATTCCTATAGATCTGAAGGTTAAGGTTTTCTATCCTGAATTCATTTCCCCTATTCTCTATGCCAGGATATTTCCAGTTAACATTTCTTATATCTATAGCAAGTTCAGCCATTGCATACCACCAAGTACCTGCGTTAAATTCATCGTTATGGAAATATACAACAAGACTATGGAAGCTGCAAGGAGAGAATAATCGACAGCGCCTGGTATTTTACTAATCACCGGTGAAGAAAGTTTACCTGCCTTGGAAAAGCCTCGTGATTCAAGTGCTCTACCCATTTCCACTGCCCTCTTTATCATCAGTGCAGTGATGGGGACAGAAAGTGCTATGAATTCCTTTGCCCTAGAGAAAGGATTTTTCTTTGAAAATCTTCCGCCCCTTGCAAACTGTGCATGCCTTATGGATTCCAAATCTTCAGCCATTATGTTAAGGCTCCTGAATATCAGGGAAATGAAGAATGTTTGTTTAAACGGTAAACCTATCTGGTTCAGTGCATTTACTATATCCACATCCCTTGTAGTCATAAGGATGAGAAGCGTGAGAAAGGCCATGGCACCATAACCAAAAACTTTTGCCATTCCCACATATAAAGATTCTTTTGTAATCCTGAAATCATACCCAAATATAACTGTCTGGAAAATTATATGGGTGCCCACCTGATTGAAAACAAGCCACCAGAGTAAAAGTACCAGGAGGGCTATCAAAATTAGAACTAGGTAGCTTCTTATAAGGTATTTAATTGTACCTGATTCTATAAGGAATCCAATTATGGCGAGCATAACGAAGAAAGAAAAAAGTAGATCTGGATAATGTTTCGTCATGGCAAGGATAACAGCTATTGATAGCAGGAGAAATATTGTAAATTTTGTGAAAGGATGCAAATTCACGAAGATGGAATTTGCTCTTGCATTAAATAGTATGGTCTTGACATACTTCTTTTCTCCTACCCTGTTCTCTCTTGAATACATCCAATCACTCTACGAAATTAAACCCTTTGCCACTAGACCATACCTTTCAACTATTGGAGTGAGCGCCCTGGAAAGAAAAGGGGCTATGATTAGAACTATAGCATCACCTATTATCCATAGTGCAGCCCCCAGCCAATAGGCATGTGCAGGTACAAAACCAAGCCATACAAGTACCCAGACACCCCAGAGACCGCCTATTATGTTGGTAATTCCCATCACCCAGAACACAAACCAGAAAAGTGCCTTCTTACTGCTGAGTATATCCCTACCAAGCGGATCAATGCCTATCCTATTCAAGTATCCCCTGTAGAGCAGCAATACTAAAAGAGCGGGAACAAGATCTCCAACACTGAAGGCAAGCGATGGAATAAGTGGCAGGCCTGTGAGCAGACCTGCACCAATGAAACAACCTATAAATGCTGAAAGAACTCCCCAGAGCCCCCACCACCATGTGAAAACGATGAAAAATGGATATGCCCAGTAAAGGAATCCTATGCCAGGACCTACAACAGGTGTAGCCACTACACCGAGCCATGAAAGCAATATTACCACAGCTATCTGTATAGCATAAAGCACATATTGCGTAGTGGTTATTTCTCCACTCTTCCATTTGAGAGTATATTGTCTGTAATCTACCATAATTAAGAAAAATGTGTGGACCTATTTTATGTTTTTTCTTAATTGTATATAAAAAATTCGGGGAGAAATAATTTTTAGGAAATAGAACATACTGCTATTATGGCAAAAATTCATGTGATATTCGTGTCTCCAAAGTATGAGGGTAATATAGGTTCCCTTGCAAGGGTGATGAAAAATTTTGATTTTGAAAATTTAATAATCGTTAAACCACAGACAGCAATAGGGGAGGAGGCATATAGGTATGCTATGCACGGTGAGGACGTTCTCAGGAACGCCAGAATAGTTGATAATTTTGATGAGGCAATAGAATCCATGAATCTTACCGTTGGAACGAGCGGTATTACCACTGCATCTGAGAAGCATTTTCTCAGGATTCCAAAATCACCCGAGGAAGTGGCCGAAATAGTTTCCAAATTCGAAGGTAACGTGGCCATAATATTTGGAAGGGAGGACATAGGTCTTTTAAACGAGGAACTTGAAAAGGTGGATATATTCCTTCACATAAAGGCAAGTGAAAAATATCCCGTTATGAATATTACCCATGCGGCTGCAATAATATTCTATGAAATATTTAAAATCAGTTCCAAGATAGAAGGACCAAGGCTTGCTGGAAGGGATGATCTTGACAGGCTTTATAATATAGTTATAGAGATAATCGAAAAAACCAGATACCCCGCTCATAAAAAAAGAAATACCTACAGGATGATAAAAAGGATAATGGGGCGTGCAGGTATCACCACCTGGGAATACCACATACTTATGGGTGTTCTCAAGGAGATAGGGGATCAACTCCAGCCAAGGAACCTTCCCTAACAAGTGAAACCTGCCTGATACTGCCCAGATACTTTACATTTGTAAATATTGCCGTCACCCTTACTTTCGTGGAAAGATCCTCCTCTATCCTAATACCCACCTTTTTTTCAGCTTCATCATCCATTCCATCCGTGAGCTTTTCCACAAGCTCGTTCATCATGGTAAGGCTCATATGAGGGCCAGTTACTATGTTTATGAGTGCACCGTCTGCCGTTGTATGGTCCACATTGTAGAATTTGTTTTTCAGTGTATCGTTAACAAGATCCTGTATTGAATTTATCTCACCTTCACCATACATTACAGTGGATGTACCTCCATTCTTCATTATTTTCATAAGATCTGCAAGATCTATGTGTATCATTGATGGCTTGTTCACAGCATCGGAAATGTTTTTTATTATATCGCTGACGAGGAAGTCCATTATCTTGAATGCCTTTTCAAGTGGTAAATTTGGTACAATGTTCAGGAGCCTATCATTTTCAAGAACTATAACAGTGTTGGAATTTTTGTAGAACTTTTCAAGGGAAATGTAGGCTAAGTCCATCTTCCTCTTTCCCTCAGCCCTGAAGGGTAGTGTAACTATGGAAACAACAAGTGATTTCTTATTCAACTTGGCCTGCTGCGCCACCACGGGTCCTATACCCCCGCCGCTTCCACCACCTAGTCCCGCGATTACGAAAATAATGTCATAGCCATCCAACATCTCCTTTATTTCAGCTATTGATGATTCTGCTATTCTCTCACCAAGCTCTATATTACCACTTGTGGACTGACCATTAACATATTTTTTTCCAAGAAGGAGCTTTTTATCAGCCCTTGACCTTTCAAGGGAGAGCCTGTCGGTATTTATTGCAAGAAGATCTACGCCGCTCAGATTTAATGTACTCAATGTATTTACGGTATTACAGCCTGCACCACCAACACCCACAACCAGTATACTTGCCTCTGAATTTGAAAATTTTGAATTGAATTCTAAAGCCTCATTTAATAATAATTCCCATCCCATAACATCACCTTCATATCTTTGTCTGACAATTGTCATCATAGTATTTCCTATATATAAATTTTTTCTAAAAAATACCAAAAAATGGAATACACAATTATAAACGCAGGTGAAAAATACAAGTAAATATTACTGTAGAATCATGAATGCTCTTAATTTGAGAAGAAAGGCGCTCATGAATCTTATAGGTGAAAAGACGCTCGTCATACCTTCAGATAACAGGTATGTTCAGAAGATTTCCCCCACGAGAAATTTTTCCTATTTGGTTTTTAAAGAAAAGGAAGTTATATTTATTGTACATGAAGCGCAGTACGATTATTACCTTGAAAATGAAAAATGCATAATTACCATGGATCCGGAAGGTGAACTTAGGAAAATTTTGGATGGCAAGGATGTATATTCCACAGTGGAAAAAATAGGTGATATAAGGTTCAATTTAATTGATATTTCAAAAATTTTCCGAAAACCCTTTGACGATGAAATTCCTGTTATCAGGGAAGGTATGAAAATACTTCTTAAATCCTTCTACGATGCCACCGGAAATGCACAGATAGGTATGAAGGAAAATGAGCTTAGGGCAGAAATAGACTACAGACTCATAAGGGATGGTATGGAGAATTTTGTTCACCCCACCACCGTTGTAACAGGAAAGTTAACCTCAGTACCACTTTCCACAACAGATGAGAGAAAAATAGAGAAAGGGGATGTGGTAGAAGTGGACATTTCACCAATTTACAGGGGATACGAACTTTCACTTGCAAGGGTGATATTCACAGATATGGATGAAGAAACGAAGGAAAATTGGAAATTCTACAATGGTATATTTGAAGTATCCTCAGGATACTTCCAGCAGGGTGAGAAATGCAGCAGAATAGATGAAATTGCCAGGGAATATTTTGCTAAAAAGAATATTTATTATCCGCATTATACTGCATATCCGTCAGGAGGTTTTTCATCTCCATACATATATCCAGGAAGCGAGGATGTGCTTGAAAGGAACAGTCTTTTCATCTTTTCTCCCGGAATGTATATTAAGGGAAAATATGGTTTCAGGGTAAAGAGAACAGTACTCATAAAGGACCATGGATTTGAATTCCTGGATAATGAGTAGCGGGGGGTGGATTTGAACCACCGATCTACGGGTTATGAGCCCGTCGGGATTTCCTGGCTACCCCACCCCGCTTCAGCATATTAATAACAAGAATATATTTAAAACCTACTGATTCTCAAGAATCTTTGACTGTGTAATTTCTTCCTTCCTGTACGAAAGGTGTTTAGATATAAGTTCCTCTATCTCCTTCTGTTCAGCTCCTTTGTAAAGAACCTGTTCCCTCTTGCTCCTATCCCTGTAGATTGTAATGCCTTTGCATTTAAGTTTGTAAGCAAGAAGATATGCCTTCTCCACCTCCTCCATGGTAGCATCATTCCTCATGTTTATTGTTTTACTCACCGCATTGTCTGTGTGCCTCTGGAAAACTGCTTGCATTAATACATGCCATCTGTAATCTATGTCATGGGCAGTCAGGAAAAGTTTCTTAAGGTCCTGGGGCAAATCCATTTCCTGTATGGATCCCTTTCTTGCCACCTCACGCATAAGGCCATCAGAATAAAGACCCCTTTTCTTTATTTCATCTTCAAATAGCTGGTTCACCTCAAGCATTTCAGTATTTTCAAGTATCTGTCTTATGTAAACAAGGGCGAATAGAGGTTCTATGCCCGATGAAGTACCTGCTATTATTGATATTGATCCAGTAGGTGCAATTGTTGTGGTGGTAGCATTTCTCATTTTTATGCCCTTTTCAAACCATATAGAATTCTCCCAGGCAAGGAAAGTTCCCTTTAAATTCGCAATGTTTGAGCTCTCTTCATGGCTCACCCTTTCTATGAACTCCATCACTTTTTCACCCATTTCCAGTGCCTCGTTGGAAGCATAAGGGATACCGAGCTTTATAAGCATTTCAGCAAAACCCATAACACCAAGTCCTATCTTCCTTGTCTGTTTTGTCATGTACTCAATTTGTGGAAGGGGGTATTTATTTGCGTCTATTACATCATCCAGGAATCTTACGGCTGTCTTTACAACTTTTTTCAACCTTTCCCAATTAATGGCACCATTTTCAACAAATTTGCTCAGGTTTATTGATCCAAGGTTACACGATTCATATGGAAGGAGAGGTTGTTCACCGCATGGGTTTGTGGCCTCTATCTCACCCAGCAGTGGTGTTGGGTTGTGCCTGTTTATCTCATCTATAAATATTACACCTGGATCACCAGTTTTCCAGGCCTGGGAAATTATAAGATTCCATATCTGCCTTGCAGGGACCTCACCTGTACTCTCCCTTGTTCTAGGATTAATGAGCGTTATATTCTCATTGTTCTCAAGGGCATCCATGAAGGCATCGCTTATTGCAACGCTAAGGTTGAAATTTTTTAGTTTACCCTCGAACCCCTTTGCATTTATGAACTGTATTATATCTGGATGGTCCACGCGTAATATACCCATGTTGGCTCCACGCCTTTTACCACCTTGCTTTATTACATCGGTGGAGACATCGAAGATCTGCATGAAGGAAACAGGTCCTGATGCAACACCTTTTGTGGAACCAACCATATCACCTTGTGGTCTTAGCTTTGAGAATGAAAAGCCTGTACCACCTCCAGATTTATGTATGAGTGCTGTATATTTAAGTGCATCATAAATGCTCTCTATGGAATCTTCCACTGGTATGACAAAACAGGCAGAGAGCTGTCCTAGTACTGTGTTTGCATTCATAAGAGTGGGTGAATTTGGAACAAATTCCAGGTTTACCATTATTTCATAGAATCTTTTTGCAATTTCCTCTACATAATTCCATTTTTCATCCAGTATCTTAAGAAGATCATCGAATGAAACCTTCATGCACCTCTCCTTGTTAAGCCAGGAGTACGCATGTTTTAGCATTTCCCTTTCATAGGGTGAAAGCTGCACCTTCTTTGGAACGTAAATTGAAAAAATATCCTTCTCCTTCTGTTTTCTGTTTATATCATAAACATCTTCAAGGTATAAAATTTCCACGAGGGCTACATACCTGGCCACTCTCCAGAACATCTCCCTTGGTGTTTCTATTATCTTTCCCGATTCATCCCTGAGAAGGTACCTTGCTTCAAGTACCTTTACAGCATTTATAGTAAGCTTCAGATCATCCTTTATGCCAAAGAGATACTTTATTTCCCTTATCTCTTTCCTCTTCTGCCTGTAAAGAATATAGGCCTTTGCAGTTTTTACAAAACCGTTTTCCATTAGTGTTTCTTCAACAAGATCCTGAATATCCTCAACACCTGGGATTTCCCTATCAAATTTTTTTAATAATTTTTTTTCTACAATCTCACCTATTTTTTCACTCTCTCTATCTATGTCCTCTACCTCCCCCGTTTCCTTCAATGCTTTTTTGACCGCTGAAATTATCTTTTCTCTGCTGTAAAGAACGTAATCTCCACTTCTTTTTCTTACAAGACCAAGCATAAATATAAAAAATAATGGTATAAGAAAAATTTTTCCTTATTATTTTATGTTAATAAAAAAATCAAGAATGTTTTTAGGATTTAATCTTATTGTATGCTTCCATCACGAATTCAATGAAGTTTTCCTCTGGATATGCGCCCACGAACTGTACATCCTCATTTATTACTATGTGCGGTACGCTTGATACACCGAATTTATCAGCCCAGTCAGGGAATTCTATCGCCTCTATCATCTCACCCGTTATGTTTTCATTGTACTGAGCAAATTTGTGTGCCACCCTAACAGCCCTAGGGCAGTAGGGACAGGTGGGTGTAACAAAGACCTGAATCCTGATGGGTGCATCTATTTCATCTAGGTGTTCCTTCACGTGAGCATCAAAATCTACCTTTCTCTTAGAAACGCTCATTATATCTTCAACAAGGCTTGAAAATTCATAGCCTGCAGGTATGCCCACATACCTGATTCTTGAACCGTATTTCTCGCCATCAGTGACAACTGTAGTAGGAGCATGCTCTATACCCATTTTTTTTGCTTCTTCGCTTGATAGATCGAATTCCTTTACCTCTATAAGATCGGAAAGTGAGGCAAGTTCCTGTGAAATTTCCTTAGTCTCTTTGCAGTATCTGCAAGAGTTATCCTTGACAGTGAAAATGTACAATTTCACCTCCTTCTTCAGGTTTTTCTCGAATTCTTCCTTCAAGTATTTTTTATCTTCTTCACTAATTAATCCCATTTAAATCACCTTAAAACTTCAATTTGTACTTGTATTTATATCTTTCTTATCATGGGAAACTAAAAATTGGGTGAAGCACTATGACAAGGAAAAGCATTGCAAGGTAAGGGGATGAAATCTTGAAAACAATGTATGAATTTTTCTCCTCTGGATTTAGCATCAGCCTTATCACCATATAAACCATGAAAATGTCTAAAAATAATATAATGATGAATGCGTAAAATGAAACAAGGTATGAAAGTGCAGAGGATATGAATATTAGTATGATGGATGATAGTGCTATTATCCTAATGGTGAACTCGCTTCCTTTTACCACAGGTAGCATTGGAACCTTTGCCTTTTCATAGTCCCCTCTGTACCTGATTGCCAGGCTCCATATGTGTATGGGAGTCCATACCACTATTGTGAGCATGAGAAGAAGTGGTAATGGATCTACAAATTTACCAGATAAAGAGGAATAGATTACCATAACAGGTGCTCCACCTGCAAATGAACCTATAACTATGTTCCAGGGAGTTTTTCTTTTCGTAAAATAATTATATAGCAAAGGGTCGAAAATAATACCTATGAATATCCATAGTATGGCGTAATAGAGAGAAAAATAAAGGAATCCCAGAACGCCCACAATAATTAAAACAGAACCAAAATATACCGCCTTAATGGGAGGAGAGATCCTCCCGCTTGGGAGTGGTCTTATCTTTGTTCTTTCCATAATTGCATCTATGTCCCTGTCTATGTAGTTTGTGATGGAATTTGTACCCATCACCACTAGGAAAAGGAATATCATGGAATAAAAATAAATGTAGTTGAACGGATTTGGGTAAAGAGCACCTCCTGCAGCACCACCAAAAACAAGTAATAATGTTTCCTTGTATTTGCCAAGTTCAAAGTAATTTTTTAAGGTGCCCATACAGGGAAAATTTAATTCATTTATAATAATGTTGGTAATGAAGGTAAAAAATCTTTTTATCCATTTATAATTCTTAATGGATGGTGGTATGGCTTGGGTAAAATTTTTGAAATTGAAAATGAAACAACAATCTATCATTTCTTTAAAAGGATAAATAGATTCGCCGTTGAAACGAGAGAAGGCAGAATATGCCATCTCCATGATCCCGGTAGACTGGAAGAATTGTTGGTCAAAGATGTGGAATTATACGTTATTGAAAAGGAAAGCGGCCTTGGTTGTGAAATAATTTCAGTAAGGAAAGGAAATGAGAATGTTTTTCTTAATTCAAGATTCCATTCAATCATAGCAAGGAAAATTATAGAAGGAAATTACCTAGGAAAGGAATTTGAGATAATAAGGGGAGAGGTAACGCATGGGAAAAGCAGGATAGATTTTCTTTTAAATTATAACAATGAGGAATATTACATGGAGGTGAAAGGCTGTACACTCCTGGATGGAAAAGTGGCAAGGTTCCCTGATGCTCCAACTGCCAGGGGTACAAAGCATGTGGAGGAATTAATATCATTAAAGAATTTGGGCAAAGATGCAGGCATAATGTTCCTTGTTTTCAGGGATGCAGAATATTTTTCTCCCAATTTTTCAACAGATAAAAAATTCTATTTTTCTTTGAAAAGGGCGGTGGAAAATGGTGTTGAGGTATTTCCAGTAAAAGTTTTCTTCGATGGAAGAAATTTATTCTTCCATAGTTCAATAGATCTTAAATTTGATACACTCCAGGAGAATTATTAAACAAAATACCTATGTCGAACGATTTTATCTTTATTAAAAATAGAATGTTTTATGAGAATGTTAAATATATAACATTGAATTAACCAGGAATAGATCTAGATTTTTGCTAATATAACTTTAAATATAGATATTACCGTTATTATATTATATTCCATAGATAATTATTTTTTTATGTGAACGTACAATTGTTAAAGGAAATAGATGGTTCCGAAGTCAGATGAAACAGCACCAATAAATCCCATAGCCATGATAAAGGATTGTACATTATTCTGCAATCCCCCCAGAAGGAAAATCAAGCCATAAATTCCTGCAATTAATACCAGAAAACCATTAATTGCTAATAAAACTATTATCGATAATCTTTTTGTAAAAAATGAAATAATCAATATGATCAGGGACAGTAATCCAATCAGAAATCCTATCATCATATGGACCATTACTTCTGGAATCTGAACCATAATGCTCATAAAATAGCCGCCCATCATGTGTCCGTAGGGTTGTGCTGGTACATTCATTGGTGCAAAGAGATTGATCCACATACCAATGATAAACTGAACTACCAAGAGGAAAAATTGAAGAATAATTAGGGGAGCAAGAAATCTTGATATGCCATTATTCATTCTTTAACACCTCATCCACTTTTTTAAATATTCCATGCACATAATATATTATTGATGGGGTAGATTAAGCTTTGCCCCATATCATAAGAAATCAACCTTTGAATTTTTAATTTTATTATTATTTTTTAAATTTATGAAAATTCGTATTGAATGGACCGGCGGGGGTTTGAACCCCGGGCCTCCACATTGCAAGTGTGGCGATCTACCAGCTGATCTACCGGCCCTCAATTTCCCCTTCCCTCTCCCTCCTTCTCTTTTCCCTCTCCTCCTTCCTCTTCTTTTCCATTTCAATTTCCTTTAATTCTTCTTCGGGTACTTCTACCTTCCTTTTCCTTGCCTTCTTTATGTACCTTGGGGGTATTTCCCTTGTTATATATATTGTCTTCGTTGCCCTATAAAATTCCACACCATCATTCCTTGCCTCCTCTGCATTTATTTCCATCACTATTGGATCATCTGTCCTGTGCAATCCTGCTATATATGCTTCCTCATATGTTTTGGAAAGATGCACCCATCGCCTCTCCCCAGATTTAATACCTATTTCATCAATGAATTCCTCTTCCTGGGGGGCTATTGCATAGTAAAGTTTTGCGGGTATATCATCCTTTGGCAGGTCGGATAGATCAACATCCAAAGAATGACCATAAACTGCCCTTACCATTTTTTTTTCAGGGTCCATCTGAAACCTCCCTTTTGGATCTGTTAGTATAAAATATTCTATATGATGATCCTTCAACCACCTGAATTTCCTCTCCTTGTTCCTAATTCCGAGGGTAATCTCAGGAATGCTGGCCCATCCATGTTCATCAAGCTTTACATTGAATTTTTCAGGGAAATGTCTCAATATACCTGTTATTATCTTGCTAAGTGCCTCATACTCCCAATCGTTAAGAATGAGTTTTCCCTCCTTACCACAAAGAGGGCAGTTTTCACCCCTGAAGGGACCGTGAACATCACACAATTTTAATTTCATCCAGACACCCTGAGAAAGGATTAAATTGTTTTAAGATAAAAATGTTTCATTGTATAGCGTCCCTGATAAGATGCGCCACTGTAACAACGCTTCTCTCATTTTCGATCGTATCTGTTGAAAATAGTATGTCTACGTTCATGGCCATTTTCTGCAGAGCATTTCCGACAAAAAGACCATGAACACAGCCCACAATCACCTCAGCAGCACCTTTGTTCTTCAGCACTGCCGCTGCAGTGGCGATTGTACCGCCCGTGGAAATTACATCATCAACAATAGCCACTGTCTTTCCTTTCACATCTATTTCGCCTGTATCTATCTCCACCCGCTCACTGTCTATCCTTTTTTTCTGGAATGCATGGAAAGGTTTACCAAGAATACGTGAAATGAACATTGCCCTTTCCACAGAACCCTTATCAGGTGAAATTATAATATCTGGCTGGAATTTTTCAAAATATTTTGCAATCTCCACTTCTGCCTTTATTTCTTTAGTTTCAACTTTAAACCATTTTGTTATTTCCGGATTGTGGAGATTTACTGTAATTATTTTATCAACATTTTCAGAGAGATGCTCAGCCATTATCTTTGCACTTATTGGCTCCCCCTCATTAAACCTCTTATCCTGCCTTCCATATCCAAAGTAAGGTATTACTGCAACGAGATTCTTTATCCTGTATTGTCTTATGGCATCCACAAGTAATAGATATTCTATTATGTTTCCATCAGGATGCGTGTTCTGCACAAGTAGCACATCCTCACCATCCAGATTTTCATGAATCCTCACATAGCATTCACCATCAGGGAATCTTTTTACTTCCCTGTGCACCATTGGAAAGCCCGTTATTTCCGATAGCCTGGTGGATAGCATAAGGGAACTTGAACCGCTTACAATCTTCATAGTATTCATTAATCAACTCACAATTAAAAACATTTTCAGCGAATCATGAAAAATCAACGAAGAACCATATACCGTTTGCATGGGCACACAGCTTACCATTTCCATCATAGATATATATTTCAGAAAAAACTAAATGTTTCCCCTTCCTTATCACCTTTGCCTCTGCAATCACAGGACCATTCCTGACGGGTTCTAAAAATTCAATGTGAAGGTTCACTGTTACCTGATTCTTACCTTCCATCAATGAAAGCACAGAGGCACCTCCAGCAGCATCTGCAAGTGTTGCTATGGCACCACCATTTGCCATATTACCAATCCTTGTGATCTCTTCCCTGAAATCCATTGAAAGTTTGGCATAACCTCTTTTCATATGCATAACATGTATGGAAACGTATTTCAGGAAAGGATCAGATTCTATCAATTCCTTTAAAAACAAGTTCCGATCATCCATTGATCCCAGAATTGTGGATTACTATTTCATTTTTTCTTTCAATGCCCTTGCATTCTCCATAATGTAATCAAGATTTTCATCACTGCCAAGGAGGAATTCCACCTCTTGCTCCGATAGTGAAAGTATTGCTGTCTGCCAAATTGCAAATTTTTTATCATTTCTGAATATTTTCATATATATTTCAAAGAATTCAAAACTTGTCCTATCAATGGACTGGTGTGTTATTTTTGCCAGCTTTTTGCTCAGAAGATCCCTGAAATCTTTGGATCTCTTCCTCTGGGCCATTGCCCTAAGGAAATCCGGGCTCTTCAACTTACCGTGGATACCGTATTTCTGCTTTTTGGCTATGGAAACAGCAGCTATGAAGTCAAGAACATATGAAAGGAATCCGAAGTACTGTCTCTTCCTTATCCTACCAAGGTAAATATTTGCAAGAGAAAGGTAATAAAATGCCCTTTCAAGGTCATTTATATCTAGATATTCCTGTGAAATGTTCTCATCTATCCACTGCATTATAAGCTGCGGGTCCTCATCAAGACTGTTTAGAACATCCCTTGAAGTTTTCATGGACATACTTAAAATTATGTCAAGTGTTGCGCTGTATATGTTCTCCACAACATCTCTGCTACCAATTATCTCAAGGTCCCTTTCACCTATATGTTTTTTTCCCATGGCAATCATCTGAAGATCATTTATGGCGGCCCTGACATCACCACCACACCTCTGTGCAATTCTTTCCAGAACTTTCTGGTCCGCAATTATACCCTCCTTGTTGCAAATTTGTCTTAATATACCAGATGCTATCTGTTTATAATTAAGCGCTCTGAATTTCAGTTCCTCCACCATATTTTTTAGAACTATACCCTGCTCCCCCTTGAAGAGCTCATATGGATCATTTACAATGAGAATAATTGGTTGCATAGTGGATTTAACAGTCTCTATTATAGCTTTTCTCCCTCCCCTGTCACCTGCTTCACCCCTGCCCTCGTAAAGATTGTCCGCTTCATCTATTATTATGAGCTTCCTTCCACCCATTTTTGATGAAAGGAATTCACCGGTATCATCGAATGTTTCATAAAGGGATCCCCTGAGGGCTATTTCCTTTATCCTTTCCTCATTCCTGATGTCCGATGCATTTAGCTCTATTACACCCCAGCCCATATCATTTGCAAGTGCCAGGGCGGCTGTTGTTTTTCCTATGCCCGGTCTTCCTTCAAAAACAAGTGCCTTCTTTTGTGGTATTTTTCCGCTTTTCCACTCCTCACCCCATTCCCTTATACTTTTTATTATTTCTGGATTACCCACTATTTCCCTGAGCGATCTGGGCCTGTATTTTTCCGCCCACTCTATCATTACCATGTTATCTATTATTCGGTAAATAAATTTTCCCCGGTCATTATTAGATGGTTGATAGAAGTTTCACATATGTCAGAGGAATATTTAGCTATCCTGACAAGATCTTCACCAAGCCTGAATATTATGTATGGTTCATCTATTTTCAAGGTACCTATTGTTTCATCTATTTCACTGCATACTGCATTAACATTGTAAATAGTGGAATTTGCAAGTTCCTCATCATGTGAATTAAAAGATTTCATGCTGTTTTCGAATATCCCAATTATTCTGTCGAACCAGGAAGAAAATATTTCCTTTGTGGAATTATCAAATCCTTCTAAGTATCCACTATGGATCGTGGATGCAATCTTCTCAGCATGATCGCATATCCTTTCTAGGTATTTTGCCACGGTCCTTATATGGAAAGCTTCTAGCAATGTAATATTTAGCTTTGAGAACTTTTCAGGTGATTTTAGAAACTGATAGAATTGCTTTGATATTAATAAAAAAATCCTGTCTATCTGGAGATCCCTCTCCATCACCTCCTTCGCCATTTTTTTATCCATATTCATTACAATCTTTTTCGTATCCTTCAGCATTTCACCTGACATGTAAAATAGCCTTGAAAGCATTCTATCCATCGGGAGTTCATCAACCTTTGAAAGATCCTGCATCACTAGGCGGCTTGATGTTTCCTCCATTATCTCTATTCCTATCAGTAATTTTTTTGCCATTTCAGCTGCCTGCCTCACATCATCATTCAAAGGCTGATCGGATGAAATTACTATCCTTTCCACGCCTGAAAGATAAACTGAAATTATTTTCCTCAGAATGTTTTCTTTACTACCAAAATCCTTCAATTGAATGTTATATTCACCCATTTTATCTTCTTTCTTATTCTCAGATAATATGAGAATGTCTCTGTTTTTCGTTATCTCCATGAATACTGTACTACCCTCCTTCAAACCCTTTTCCTCTACCCATTCCTTAGGCAATGTTATCGAATATGAAGATCCACCAATCTTTTGGATTTTCCTATATTCCATACATTTGATACTTATTATAAATATAAAAATTTTTTCTCAAAATTAAATATATATTCTATATAGTTTATGTTGATTAAATTTATACATTATAGATTGATTATCCAAATATGAAAAAGGTATGGATAGTTACAATAGGAATAGTAGTGATAGTGGTGCTTGCAGGGGTGTTAATAACCCTGAACAGCAGCATACCTCAGCAAAGAAAG
>CAYSIM010000014.1:0-6248 GCA_964431165.1 uncultured Thermoplasmatales archaeon
CTCCTGCAGCAAAAATAGTAAGCATTGAGGATACTAGGGAAATAAATTTGCCCCATCAAAACTGGATACCGGGCACAACAAGAAGCGGGATTGGTGAAAAAACTGTAACGGGAAAAGCTTCAGGTGAAATAGATATGTATGATTTGGTGAGGGCAGCTCTCAGACAAAGGCCAAGGTACATAATTGTGGGTGAGGTAAGGGGTAGGGAAACCTATACCATGTTCCAAGCCATGGCAACAGGTCATACCACATATTCTACAATGCATGCAGAAAGTGTAAAGGCAATGGTAAATAGGTTGGAAAATCCACCTATAGGGACTCCAAGGATACTTATGACAGCCCTAAACAATGTGATTATACAGACACAGGTAAAGGTAAGGGATGAAATAGTGAGAAGAATAAGGGAAATTGTTGAGATAGTGGGTTTCGAACCTGAAACGAATGAACTTATCACAAATGTTGTATTTGAATGGGACCCAAAAAAGGATAGGTTCATTTTCAGAGGGCACAGTTATCTCTTCGATAAGATTATTAATTTAAAGAATTGGACACATGAGGAAATGGACAAGGAATTTGAAAGGAGAGTGAATGTGATAAAATATCTGGATAAGAAAAATATAACAGACTTCCGCGATATTTGGAAAATAATAACGGACTATTACAGGGATCCCCAGGAAACAATTACCAAGATTATGGCTGAATTGGAAAATACTGAAAATTCTTAATATTACTATTGATTTTAACATGATATTATGAAAGTAGCATTAGGAGGAACTTTTCAAGTACTTCATAAAGGTCATAGAAAGTTGATAGAGGAAGCTTTCAAAATAGGTGATGAAATACTAATAGGCATTACAAGTGATGAGTTTGCTTCAAGAACAAGAAAGTATAAAGTAAGGCCATATGCATTGAGGAAAAAAGATGTGGAATCATTTGCTAAAAAATTTCATAAAAATTTTGAAATAAGGAAAATAAATGATCATTTTGGTCCTACAGTAAAAGAGGATTTTGATTCCATAGTTGTTTCTCACGAAACTTACAGGTATGCACTTGAGATAAATTTTATCAGAAAAACTAAAGGTATGAAACAGCTTGAAATACATAGTATAGGGAGAGTACTGGCCGAGGATCTAATACCTATTTCATCATCAAGAATTATGGAGGGAAGAATAGATGCTGAGGGAAAAAGGCTTAGGGAACTATATGTTAGAACTTCATCAAAAAATAAACAGAAAATTCAGGCGATTGAAGATGCATTCAGGAGATTTGTGAAAAATGTTATTGTTGAGAGCATAGAATTTAATACTAAACTTGAGCAACCATATGGAGAGCAGACACTACAATGCGCCCTTGAAAGGGCTAAAAGAGCTATAGGAAATGCAGATTACGGTGTGGGTATAGAAGCAGGTCTTTTTTGGCATCCATTAATAAAAAAATATTCTGATGTTCACTACGTTGTTATTCTCGATAATCTTGGAAATTTAAATTTTTCTTCAAGTATGGGTTTTACATATCCGGATAAGGTCATATCAAATTTAAAGGGTAAAAGTATAAGCGATTCTTTTTACAAAACTTACGGGATAAAAAATCTAGGGGAAGGTGTGGGTGCCATAGGATTCCTCACAGAGGGTGTAATTAAAAGGAAAGATCTTTACCTAGCCCTGCTCCAGAAAAAAAGTGAGTATTATTATTTATGAGAAAAATGAATATCATCCTCTGGAAATTGTTTCAATAATTTTTATTAGTTCACTTATATCAGGATTTTCGTAAAGACTTGCTCCAGCAGCCCTTTTATGGCCTCCTCCCCCATATATTCTAGCAACGGGTAATATATCCAGCTCTTTGGATCTTAATTCAATTTTCCAGAATCTATGTCTATAATAAATTACTGCAAGTACGTCCCACTCGTCATGAAGAATTTCCTGTATTTTGTAAACAGGTATGTTTTTGTCTGTTTTAACGATAACAAGGATTCTCCCATTCAAATTTTTCTTGAGTATCTCTGATTTTATCTCTTCCTTAATTTTTTCCATTTCATTTCTAAAATTTAAAATATAATTTTTATTTCTTTCAATTATTTTATCCACGCTTGAATTAATCATTTCAAATACAAGCGATTCCAATTTCTTTTCTCTTTCTCTATGATAAAGATTTCTTATTGATGAAATCATATCTCTAAATCCTATTTCAGTTTCATTTCTTGGTAAATTTTGATCAAGATGATCAGCCATCTCTACAATTGGATCATTAATTCCATACTTTTTTGAAATTACCCTTGCAGCACTTGGTTCATCCATTAAGGTAATTTCAATATTGTTGTATTTATTTTCCAAATACCATTCATGATGGTCTATCCATATTACATTATCATATACAGAAGCTAGCCTAAGCGCCCTTTCATTTCCTGCAATATCAAGAATGAAGAGCCTATCGATCTCCCATTCCTCCATAAAAGATCTAGCAATTGTATCTTTTATTCTTTCAGGGTTAGAAAAAAATATTCTTTTGGTTCTTTCCACGTACTTATTTATGAGATAGGCTGAAATTATACCATCGGAGTCAAGATGTGTAATGGAAATACCCAAATTTTCATACCTCCATAATATACCTTACGTATATGATTTTAAAAAGATATATTTTTCTATGAATAAATGCCATATGAAGGTGGAAAATTATCATTTCAACAATTTTACTGATTAAAAAAATTATTAAACTTCTTTACATTTTAAAAATGATGTTCCTAACAAAATTAGAAGAGAAAATGCTGAATGGTGAGATGGGAGAAGCTAAAGAGAAAGCGATGCAAATAATTATTAAAATAGGGGAATTCTTTGGAGCTGAAAAAACAATTGAAATAAAAAATGTACACATTTCCGGTATTTCCTATAAAAATATAGGGGATCCTGGTATAGATTTCCTTAAAAAATTTATGGATGAAAAGGTAGTAATAGAAACAACATTGAATCCAATAGGTTTTGATCTTGAATATCCACATTTATTTACAGAAGACAAAAATTTTGTGGAAAAACAGCTTCAAATAATAAAAATATTTCAGGGAATGGGAGCAAAGCAATCACTTACATGTACACCCTATTACATTGAAAATATTGGAATGGGTGATCATATAGCGTGGGCTGAGTCTTCTGCTATAGTTTATGCTAATTCAATTATAGGGGCAAGAACGAACAGGGAAAGTGGCATTTCAGCATTGGCATCTTCAATCACTGGAAGGTCTGCTTTTTATGGGCTTCATACGGATGAGGGAAGAAAGAGTGATTTTCTGGTAAAGCTAGATTTTAAACCCGAATTCTTCGATTATTCTTTAATAGGGCTTTTTATAGGTTTAACTATTAAAAATGGAATACCTTATTTTGTAGGTCTGGAGAATGACCTTGATGCACTAAAATCACTTGGTGCTTCTATGAATTCCACAGGCAGTATCCCAATGTTTCATGCAGAAGGTATTACTCCAGAATGGAAAAATGCTGGTAATGGGAATGAAAAGATTATAATTGGTAAAGAAGATATTAAAAATTTGAGAGAAAAAATTTCAGTGAATATTGATCCTGAAGCGGTTCTTATTGGTTGTCCACACCTTTCAGAAAGAGAAATTTCAGCTATAGCATCTTTTCTAAAGAATAGAACCGTAAAAAAAGGAAAAAAATTAATACTTTTCACCTCAAGATTTCTAAAAGAAAAAATGAAAGATGAAGTTAGAATAATAGAGAAAAGCGGGGCCAAAGTATTTTCAGATACCTGCATGGTGGTATCTCCACTTACACTTTCTCTTGGTACCATAGGTCTTTCTTCAGGTAAGGCTACGTATTATTTAGGAAAGGAAAAAATAAAGATTTTTTACACAGATACAAAATTAATGCTGGAGATGGTGACTAATGAAAATTGAAGGTAAGGTGATATTCCCGGGAAATGTAGAAGGAGAGGTTTTAAAATATAATGGAAATTTTTCATTTTTGGGGGGAGTTGATCCAAAAAGTGGTAAATTAAAGGAAGATGGTAGATATATAGGTAAAAAGATATTTGTTTTTGATTCAAGTTCAGGAAGCACTGTTGGATCGTATATTATTTATGCGCTTAAATTCTATGGCCATTCACCATTGGCAATAATTTGCAGAAACGCAGACGAAACTCTATTAACAGGTGCTATAATGGCAGAAATACCATCTTTGAGCAATATAGATATAGATATATTTACAGATGGGGACCGGTTGAAAATAGAAAAATCTACGGTAGAAATTAATATAGAACCTGTGGAGGTTGTTACTTCCATTTTATACTATCAAGGTAAAATACTTCTGTTAAAAAGAAGTGAAAAAGTATCTACTTACAAAGGTAAATGGGCGGGTGTTTCTGGTTATAAGGAAAATCTTACACCAGAAAAAGCAGCAAAAAAAGAAATAATGGAGGAAACAGGTATCAAGAATCCTATCTTAATAAAAAAAGGGGGGCATATATTTCTTAGAGATGGTACTAGACTATGGAAAATATATATATTCTTATGGGAAGTGGATTCAGAAAAAATAAGTATAGACTGGGAACACACTGAGTATCAATGGATAGAACCAGAAAAAATTAAGAATTTTGATACGGTACCAGGGCTCAAAAATGTGGTGGAGAAATTAATTAACAAATAAATTCAAGCCTTTTGAATGGTTATCGAGCCCGTAGGGCAATTATTAACGCATTCCGTACATCCATCTATGCATGCTTCCGGATGCACTACTTTGCTTACATTTTCTATTGTGAATACAACTGGATTTGCAGGACAAACGGAAGCACATATTCCGCAAGCAATACAGGTTGCTTCATCAACTACAGGTTTCTGAGCCATTTTAAATCACCTTAAAACGGTATATTGAAAAATTTGATATAAATGTTTTGTTAATTTCTAAGATAAATGCTATATCTAAAGGTCAAAAAAATAGATGCAGAAAAAATCAGAGTAAAATTGCTTGAAGAGGGATTATTACATCCAGATTATGAAATATTTTTTTTGGATGACTATGTTTATTTCCCTTTAAAAAGGTATTTAAATTTGGGGTATGAGATTGTTGATATAGACGGTATAAAAAGGAAAAAAAGAGAGGATCCCTATAATAAAATATTGAATTTATTGAATATTGATGATCACTTGAAAATCTTTGTTCCCAATAAATGGGAAAAGTTTGGAAATGTTGTACTTATAAAACTTAATGAAAAACTTTATAATTCAAGGCAGGAAATTGGTGAGGCATTCGCAAAAGTTCTGGGAGCGAAAAGTGTTCTTTTGTATAAGGGTGTTTCAGGTGAATTAAGGGAACCCTTGGTGGAATTTATTTATGGAAAAGATGCAATAACGACGCACCTTGAAAATGGAATATACTACAAATTCGATGCTTCTAAGATCATGTTTTCATCAGGTAATGTGGATGAAAGGATAAGAATGTCAAAAATAAATTGTATGGGTGAAAAGGTAATTGATATGTTCGCTGGTATTGGCTATTTTTCTTTACCTGTTGCAAAATACACCAATCCCAGAAATTTAGTGGCCATAGAGAAAAATGAATATTCATATAAATTTCTTCTCGAAAATATAAAAATCAATAATGTAAAAATAAATACCATTCTTTCAGATAACAGGAACGTTGATCTTATGGATTATGCAGATAGAATAATAATGGGTTATATTCATACCCGGGAATTTATTCCACATGCTCTGAAAATGCTTAAACAAAAGGGTATTTTACATTACCACGATACTTGGAGAAAAGAGGAGGTTGTGGAAAAGGATGAGATTATAAAACAAATGTTCGGTAATTATCCCTATGAAATAATACGTTTCCACATAGTTAAAAACTATGCTCCCAAGATTTTTCACATTTCTCTTGATATCAAGATCAGAAAAATTTAAACATACATTTAATATGTAGGGTTGAATGGAAAAAGCATCAGATAAAAAAAGAAAGCTTGATATGTCAAAGAATACTGAGTTCAGATATCTACTTAAAGAGGCTCTCAGATCAATTCCTGAAAATGTAAGGGGTTCGGTATTCGGTTCAATTTATTCCAAGGCAAGTAAAAGGGATATTAAAGAGGCTAGGGATTATATTATAAAGATCAAAAATGAGGGTATAATAGATGAACACCTAGCAAAAAAGTTAATAGATTTAATTTTTGATTATAGCAGATACTACTAATCAAGCAATGTAAAAAGTCTGTGGTCATTTCCTACATCAAATAGCCCTAATCTA
>CAYSIM010000014.1:6267-12264 GCA_964431165.1 uncultured Thermoplasmatales archaeon
TCCTGCATCAAGCCATCCGTGGGCATAGTTAAGTGCTCCAAATGCATTAACATAATCACCATTCTTATAGAAATATTCAGCATCCTTATAATAATTCATTGCCATTGAAAGAAAATCCTCAGCCACTTTTCTCATATGGGAATTCTCTGGAACAGAAATCCTTATTTTTTCAATGGCAGTTGCAGTGATTTGAAAATACTTTTTTATTTTTTCATCCGTTATTTCCTTCATGCCACTTTCACACTTTCTCCACCGTGTACTGTTTCCCTGGGCCTTATTTCAACAAACAGTGGAAATGAAATATTTGCTCCTGTAACTAAAGCCACGCCTACAGGTAGTCTTTGAATCTCTTCAAGCGAGGATTTAGTAAGACCTTCTACTGATTCCCCTATGGTTTTGAGGTCATTTGGGTTTGTTACCTTCAATATTATCTGTGTATTGCACTGGCTGAGTACATTCTTATCCACCTTTGCTGGTCTCTGACTTATTATACAAAGACCTAAACCAAATTTCCTTCCCTCTGAGGCTATAGTCCTGAGTATCCTTGAGGAAAGTGCCTTCCCCTGCTGGGGTATAAAGTTGTGGGCTTCCTCTATTATAAGCATTAAAGGTGGTATTGCATCTCTTTTTCTAAGTTCAAAAAGTGCATATGATAATCTTTGGACCACCATTTCCTGTATATCTGGAGACACACCCTTCAGATTGATTATGGAAACTTTTCCTTTTTGAACTATTTCATCTATTTTGGTGCCCACATCCGAGAAAATACCTACTTCGTCCAATATCAGAAGGGCATTTATTAATGCTGAAACAGTTACCGAATCTTCATCTTTCTCAAGCATATATATAAGATCTTTAACCGTATAATTTCCTTTTCTGGATTTCAATGCATCAAGTGCTTTTCTCAATGGAACCAGGTATGGCCTGTAATCGGTGAGACCTACCAGGTTAAGTATTTCTCTGGGGGTAAGTTGTGATAATGTAAATTTTATTGGTTTTGCACCTGGATTGGATTTTTGATCTGGTGAAAATTCAATTATTTTATCCGGATATCCTCTCGGAACTACTGAAAACTTTTCCATCTGTTTATTAATTTTTGCCGGATATTTCAGAGAAACGTATTCGCCGTGTGGATCTATGACCACTGTTGTCACGCCATTCTTAATGAATTCTTCTATCAGTACACCGGTCAGATAACTTTTTCCACCACCTGTTTTTGCAAGTATGCTAACATGCTTTTGAACCAAGTAATTTACATCAAGGTAAATTGGTATTTGATGATTGTAAAGATAACCTATATAGGCTCCATTAGTTTTTGATGATACTATACCTATAACTTCCTTAATCAATGAATCCTGTGCCCTGTAAACAGGTTCTCCAGCTTTAAAAGGTGTCTTAGGTACCTGCAAAATACCTTTGGAATCCCTGTAACCTACAATACTTACTGTTCCTACCATTACCTCCTGTATTTTTACACTTTCTCCTGCATTTATTAGTAATGCTTTTTCAACTGAAAGATCTGTTTTTCTTTCTATTTTGTCCAATCTTCCCAGGATCCATCCTGATGTCTGATGAAATACCTGAACAAATTCACCTTCTTCAATTAATCCAGTTATTGTTACCTGGATTTCCTTCGAACTAACATCACCGAAGACTATTCCTATTTTTTCCATTTCATCCATATTTTTAAGTTATAAAATGCATCCATAATATATTTTTCTTCAGAGAGAATAAACTATGAATATTAGGAACATTACTAGACCAATAATAAAAGTATACACAGGAATTTTACCCTTGAGTGAAAATATGAGGTAAATGAATGAAATAATGGATGTAAAAATTATGCTGATTACTGCATTTTCATTCAGTGCCCACGGAATTAATATTATAGCAATTCCAGGGTATACAGAAGAACAAAGTATAATCTCCCCAATTACCGAATATATTGCCAGGGTGTATTTTCCCCTAAAAGCCCATAGAAAAGATATCATTGTTTCTGGCATAGCAGTAGCTACTGGAACTATGATTATGGTAAGTGTCAGTGCACTTATTCCAAGTGAACTTGAAATTCCTATAATTGAAGATACGAGAGTTCTGGAACCAAAATAAAGAATAATAAATGAAATAGCTAGTTGAAGAAATGCTGCCGCATATACATTCATAAACTTAGAAATATAGGGCAATTCTTCTATTTCTTCAAAGCCCTCTCCCCCTACTTTTTTTATTACGTAAAAATAGATTACATAAGAAATTATCATGATTATTCCAATTTCTAAATGAAAAGATTTAAGATATGCAGGAATTAGCAATGATGAAAATAATATAGTTATGAAAAGATATGGAATGTAAAGAATCCTTTCCACCTCTATGTTATTTCTATAATTTTTCTTTATTATCGTCATTATTATTATTCCCAAAAAAATAATAGAAAAAGAAATTGTGGAAACAATAAAAGGCTCACCTAATACGGTACCTATAGCCACCTCATCACCTTTGATACCACCAACGGAAAATAAAGCTATAAGAAACACTATTAATTCAGGAAATGAACTAAAAAGCGGAGTAATTACTGTACCTGTGAAGGATTTTGTAAATTTCAATTTATTTGAAATATATTCAATACTGTTGGTAAAAAGCAAAGATGCAGTAAAAACAAGGATGAAGCTCCATATTAAATCAAGTAATTCCATTTAATTGTGCATTGCTAAGATTTATAAATATATTTCCCATAGTTCAATTTATGTTGCAGGTATATACGGGAAATGGGAAAGGAAAAACAACAGCTGCTTTTGGGTTAGCATTCCGTGCTAAGGGTAGAGGTAAAAAAGTGGGCATAATACAGTTTGCAAAACCCGAGGAATCTGGGGAATTTTTAATGGCAAAAAATGCAGGAATAGACATCTATCACTTTGGTTATCCAGGGTTTATAATAAAGAATCCTAGAGATGGCGATTTTGTTGAGGCAAAAAATGGTTGGAATAAATTTATAGAGATGTCAAAAAAAGATTACGATCTTATTGTTTTGGATGAATTAAATATTGCGCTTTTTTATAATTTACTTCCTTTGGAAGAAGTAATAAAAACTTTGAAAGAAATAAAGGAAAAAATGGAAATAGTAATAACAGGGAGATATGCAAAAAAAGAAATATTGGATATTTCAGATCTTGTTACAGAAATGTGTCAGTTAAAACATTATTTTGAGAAGGGTGTAGGTGCAAGGGAAGGTATAGAATTTTGATCTTTTTAAATCTCCTTCTCAAATAATTTATCCTTTATTATTTCTGAAATATCAATGATTTCATCGACGAAATCCCTTGCCATTTCAATATTAGATGAATTATTAAGAAAAAGTGATATTTTCACATCAAGTTTCATTTCTTTTTTCATTTTATTGACTGTAAGTGCCACCATCAAATTGTAACCATCATCTCCCGATGAAATGAAAACCTTTTTTGCTTTTTTTAATCCTGCATTTTTCAGTGCTTCTGGATTATCCGCCCTTTCCCTGATAACTATGTATCCATCGTTCCTTAGGAATGTGGCATTTTCCTGATCCCTTACTATCAATATAAATGGTAACTCCTTCTTTTTAAGCTCCCTAAGGAATTTTGATATAAGGGGTGTATAACCACAAAATATTATATGATCCCTCATTCCAGATAATTCTGCAGTTTCCATAATATTCACCACTCTTTCCAATCTTTTTTGAAGTATTGGACCGAAAAATGTCCCAACTGCGCCAAAAAAAGAGGCTACGCCAAGAATAACAAGAGAGGATGTAAAAAGTTTGCTTACATAAGTGATAGGTAAAATATCTCCAAATCCCAATGTTGTCATCACTTCAATAGTATAATATATGGCATTGTCCAGACTCTTTACTGGAGGCGAAAATTGATCACCTAAAAAAAGGGTACCGATAACACCGTAAAAAAGTGTAAAGATTATTATGGATAGGGAAAGTAGCATTTCTCTAGACATTGTGATAAGCGGTGGAAAAACATATTTTTTCTTGTTTAATAAAAGAATTAATAATATAAAAAAATTAAATGATATTCCTAAAATATCAAAGTAGGGTAATTTTGTTTGTCTAATTGCGGATGTAATAAAATAAAGAACTGTTAAAAATAATGCCAAATACCAACTGGTCCATGTTTTCCTTTTCAATCCCCTGAAAATAGCGAGAAGAAATATTCCATAGAGGATTATGAAAAATGTAAGAACATTTCCATGAATCTCTGTGCTTCTAAGTATTATAGATGAATAGCCAACGTTTAAATTTATTACTATTATGCTTGAAATTATCTGATATATTCCAAATGCCAAGATTAAATATGGTATCCATCTGGTCCATTTTACCATTCAAAACTATTTATGTTTTTGTTGTTTAAATATTTTTGGTGTTTTTTGAGTTAAATTTTTTCCTTGCTACATATTTAAAATAAAACTTCCAGCAAAAATTTAAAAAATTCAAATTGTATAATATAAAGGGAAAATATTTACCGTATATTCTCTTTATGAATGAACTTAGAAAGGATTATATAGAAGAGATAAAATACCTGTTGAAGGTGTCCATGGCAAAGAAAAATATTACTAAGAAAGAACTGGAGTCGATGCTAGAAGATGAGAGAAAAAAAGTAGAAGAACTTGAGAAAAAATTGAAAGAGGAAAGTGAAAAGAGCGCATCCTATTGGGACAGAATACTCAGGATGCAGGCAGATTTTGAAAATTATCAAAAAAATATTGAAAAAAATATGAAAGAATATGAAAAAATTTTAAATGAGAGAATAATAAAGGATCTGATAGAAGATCTTGAAAATCTCGAAAGAGTAGTATATTTCTCAGAGAAGGAAAATAGTAATCTGTATGAATCACTTAAAATAATTTATGATCATTTTCTTTCAACAATGAAGAAATATGGTCTGGAAATAATTGAATCTGTGGGAAAGAAATTTGATCCATACTGCCATGAGGCTGTTATTGTAGAAGAGGGTGAAGAAGATAATATGGTGGTTGAAGAATTATCTAAAGGATACAAACTCAATGGCAAAGTGATTAAACCATCAAGGGTAAAAGTAATAAAAAAGAGGTGATGAAAAATGGAAAAAATAATAGGTATTGATCTTGGTACGAGTAATTCAGCAGCTGCTGTTGTGATCTCTGGAAAACCTGTTGTAATACCCAGTGCTGAAGGTACAACAATAGGTGGAAAAGCCTTTCCTAGCTATGTGGCATTCACTAAAGATGGTCAACTCCTAGTGGGAGAACCGGCAAGGAGGCAGGCACTTCTCAATCCAGAAGGAACAGTTTATGCTGCAAAAAGAAAGATGGGAACAGATTACAAATATAAAATATTTGGAAAGGAGTATACGCCTCAGCAAATTTCTGCTTTTATTCTTCAAAAAATTAAAAGGGATGCAGAAGCTTTTCTTGGAGAAAAGATTACAAAGGCAGTGATCACTGTACCAGCATATTTCAATGACAATCAGAGACAAGCAACTAAGGACGCAGGAACTATAGCAGGTCTAGAAGTAGTAAGAATAATAAATGAACCTACTGCAGCTTCCCTTGCATATGGCATTGATAAATCTGAAAAGGAACAGAAAATATTAGTCTACGATTTTGGGGGAGGTACTCTTGATGTTACAGTGATGGAATTTGGAAACGGTGTTTTTCAAGTTTTATCAACATCAGGAGATACGCAGTTAGGAGGTACAGATATGGACAATGCCCTCATAGACTATATAGCAGAAGAGTTCAAAAAAAAGGAGGGAATTGATCTTAAAAATGATAAGAATGCATATATTAGATTGAAGGATGCTGCAGAGAGAGCAAAGATAGAGCTCTCTACATCATTACAAACGGAGATTAATCTCCCTTATATTGTGTCTACATCTGAAGGACCAAAGCATCTTGTGATGAACATTACAAGGGCAAAGTTGGAAGAACTTGTATCTCCAATAGTTGAGAGAACAGGTGAATCAATAAAAAGGGCATTGG
>CAYSIM010000014.1:12277-14685 GCA_964431165.1 uncultured Thermoplasmatales archaeon
ACTACCCCCACTGCCACCGGTTCCTATGGTGACGGAAATAGATAAAATAATACTTGTTGGGGGACCTACCAGAATGCCAATTGTTCAGAGATTTGTGGAGAATTATTTTGGTAAAAAGATAGAAAGAGGCGTGGATCCTATGGAATGTGTTGCCATAGGCGCAGCAATAGAAGGGGCAGTACTGGCAGGCGAAATAAAAGACATAGTTTTACTTGATGTAACGCCTCTTACACTCAGTGTTGAAACCCTTGGAGGAATAGCCACACCTATCATACCTGCAAATACAACAATACCCACTAGAAAATCACAGATTTTCACTACAGCTGCCGATTTTCAAACGGTAGTAACAATCCATGTGGTTCAAGGAGAGAGACCTTTAGCAAAGGACAATGTTTCATTGGGTATGTTTAATCTCGAAGGTATTCCTCCTGCTCCAAGGGGTGTACCGCAGATAGAAGTGACCTTTGATATAGATGCAAATGGAATACTGAATGTAACTGCAAAAGATCTTGCAACAGGTAAACAGAATAGTATTACCATCACCTCTTCCACCAAACTTTCTAAGGAACAAATTGAAAAAATGAAGAAAGAAGCAGAACAATTTGCTGAACAGGATAGAAAAAGAAAAGAGGAAATAGAGACATTAAACAACGCTGAAAGTCTTGTATACAGTTCAGAAAAATTCATTAATGAATATAGGGAAAAGCTTCCAAAGGAAGAGGTTGAAAAAGCCCAGAATACGATAAAGGAATTGAAGGATCTTCTCAATGAAAAAAATGTGGAAAAGATTAAGGAAAAAATGAAGGAACTTGAAAATACTATACAGAATCTGGGGGCTTCAATGTACAAAAATGTTGGCCAGAAAACTCAGGGTAGTGATACCGTTGATGCAGAGTTCAAAGAAAAGAAGGACTGATCCATGGAAAAAGATTATTACAAAATTCTAGGAGTAAGCAGGAATGCGACTAAAGATGAAATAAAGAGGGCATATAGGGAACTTGCCAAAAAGTATCATCCAGACCTTCATCCTGAAAATAAAAAAGAGTATGAAGAAAAATTCAAGGAAATTAGCGAAGCCTATGAAGTTCTAATGGATGATGAAAAAAGAAGAATCTATGATCAGTATGGTGCAGAAGGTGTGAAATTTGGTCCTCAGGGATTCGACTGGAGCAACTTTACACACTTTGATGATCTTCAGGATCTATTTAATCAATTTTTCAAGGACATGGGATTTGGCTCTTTCTTTAGGGAGGAGAGGGACGAAAACATCTATCTCACCATAGATATTAATCTTAAAGATGCATATTTTGGCGGTGAAAAAAATATTACATATGAAAGGGAAATAATGTGCCCTGATTGTGGTGGTACAGGTGCTAAGGATGGAAGGACAAAAAAATGTCCCACATGCCATGGTACCGGTCAGGTAAGAAATGTGAGAAATATGGGTTTTATGCAATATGTTTCAGTTCAGCCATGTCCTACATGCAGGGGAAAAGGATACATAGTGGAAGAGAAATGTCCAAGATGCAAAGGAAAGGGAATAATTAATGTAAAGGAGGATATTACTGTAAAGATTCCAAAAGGTATTGAAAACGGCACAAAGTTAAGGGTGAAGGGAAAGGGTACAGGCAACCACGGCGATCTGATACTACTGGTAAGGGTAAGACAGGATAGTAATTTCAAAAGAGAGGGGGATGATCTATATACCGAAGTGAATATACCCTTTACAAAGGCTGCCCTGGGGACTGAAATTGAAATTGAGCATATTTCAGGTGAAAAAATAAATTTAAAAATATCACCGGGCACTCAGCCAGGTGAAACGATAAGGATAAAGGGCAAAGGTATGCCAAAGATGAATTCGCACGGTAACGGAGATTTGTACGTGAAGGTGAACGTTACAATCCCCAAGAATCTTACCTCAAAGCAGAGGGAATTGTTGATGCAATTCGAAAATGAACCTGAGAAAAAAGGTTTCTTTCACAACAGATTTATGTAGATTCTCTTATTCATCTTCCCCTTGTTTTCGTATTTGGAAATCTTTATGGTCCCAACCTCAGAGGTATTTTTTACGTGGGTTCCCCCATCCGCCTGAAGATCAAAGCCCTTTATTTCAACTATCCTCAACTTTTCACCTTCAGGTAGAAGGTCTTCCCTAATCCTTCCCATATAATCTTTAAAATCTTTTTTATCTATGTAATATGATATTACTTCCAGACCTTTTTTTACAATTTCATTAGCCTTCGATTCAAGCTCAGGAATGGCTTCCCTTGTGAGATCGTGGTTTATGTCCATTCTTGCCTTATCAGTGTATATCTGGGATCCAGTTATCCTCGCCCCATATTCCTTATAGAGAATTCCACTCAGTACATGGATAGCTGTATGATGCCTCATATGTGAATACCTTCTGT
>CAYSIM010000014.1:14745-16112 GCA_964431165.1 uncultured Thermoplasmatales archaeon
CACAACATTGTATTCCTTTTGACCAAAGATTTTACCCGTATCTGAAGGTTGGCCTCCACCTTCAGGATAAAATGCTGTCTTTTCCAAAATTAAAATATTACCATTTGCTTCCAATACTTTTGATTCAAATTCCTTTATATATGAATCGTCCAGGTACAGTTTTAAAGTTCCCATACTATCTTGAAATAAACTTTAAATAAAAATTTTATTATTTGGAAATATGAAAACAGAAGAGGTTGTGGAAAAGATAATAGGAGGAGTGGTGAACATAAATGTAGAAAAGATTGTTTTCGATAGATATATAGGTTTAGAGGAGATGAAAGGTGCAGGTTCAGGATTTGTGATATGTAAGGACATCGTAGCAACAAACTATCATGTAGTTCAGGGGACAGATTATGTATTTATAAATACTTTCCAGGGTAAAAATTTTAGAGGTAAGGTTTTTGATTGGGATAAGACTCTGGACCTTGCATTTGTAAAAGTAGATAATCTGGGAATTGATCCATTAGTTTTGGGTGACTCCGACAAAATAAAGGTGGGGGAGATGGTACTTGCCATAGGAAATCCTCTTGGTGTTTTGGGTACACCAACGGTTACATTTGGAATAATAAGTGCTTTAAAAAGAACAATATATGCTGGAGATACAATCTATGAAAATTTAATACAGACGGATGCTGCCATCAACCCCGGAAATAGCGGAGGTCCACTTGTAAATATGGAAGGTGAGATTATAGGTATTACATCAGCAATTGTTGCAAATGTCCAGGGAATAGGGTTTGCAATTCCCATTAACACGCTTAAGATGTTATTAAATTCCCTGCAGAAATATGGTAAAATAGTCAAGCCATCCCTTGGTATAAATGGTGTAACAATTAATGATACAATAGCAGAATATTATGGCCTGCCGGTGGACCATGGAGTATGGGTATTGGAAGTGAATAAAAATGGTGCTGCCTATAATTCAGGGATAAGGAAAGGTGACATAATACTTAAGATGGATGGGAATGATATAATAAGCATAGAAGACCTAAAGTACAGACTGGAGACAAATATAGATAAAGAGTATATCTCGCTTACCGTACTCAGAAATGGTGAAACTGTAGAAATAAGGGTTGTGCGTGACCTCCTGCTATTGAAATAGCGGTAATCCATTTAAGATGCTCGCACAGCGGAAGGTTGTGTGTTAAGTAATTTCTTCAATCCCATCATCCACATTCTGGGATGAGTCACTCCAATCCCCGCACCCTCGTTTTTCAACTCACATGGACCGTGGTTATTCCTTTCAGCATGAGGTTTATGCTTTCTCCCTTATTTGTGCCTTCTTTCTCGCCAAATTTTGAAATCTATTTGCATCCGATAACTCAATT
>CAYSIM010000015.1:0-6441 GCA_964431165.1 uncultured Thermoplasmatales archaeon
AAAATTTAAGACCGTTCGAGGTTGCACTATCAATTACGCTCTGATAGGCTCCGCTACCTGCATATTTATCAAATGCAGCTGAAAATGCTTGAGGTGTTATCGTGGCATTTATTAAAAAGAAAATTATTGTAGAGGCAAGTATTACAACGCCTGACCAGAATATTACCTTGAATGCTGTTCTTGTACTCGTGAAGGTTAAAAGTAATAGAAATACGATAATTATTAACGTTCCGCTTATCAAAAGCGCTGTAGTAGAAGAAAGTGCTGATGCAATGTTCATCAGTGAATTGGAGTTGAAGATAAATGCCCATGTGCTTATTGCGTAAACTATGTATTGAGCACCCATATATGCGTAAACACCTATTGAAAATACGAATGCAAAGAAAAGAACGAAGGAATTTACAAATCCCAGAAATGGATGAAGACCTCTGCTTACAAAAACATAGTCACCACCGGATCTTGGCATTGAAATACCGAAGAGTGTATACACCGATGCCAGGGCCAGGGAAGGAATAAACATAAGAAGATATGCTAAATTCCAGTTTGCTCCTGGCGCCAGAAATAGAAGACTGATCAAAAAGATTGGAACACCACCTGTTACGAGCATGAATGTTGCAAAGAAAGTATCCCAGCCACCCACAGGTCTTACAAGGCCAGAAGATCTTCGCACAAAAACTTGCACTTTCTGTTCATCACTATTATTCGATTGGTTTTCAGAACTCATAGTATGTTTAAGAAAATTGTATTATTTAAACTTATTTTTTTGAAAAAATTTTTGGTTTAAAAAATAATCACGATACATTTTTATAAAGAAAATACGTTTTACCATTGGCGATAGAATGACACAGAAAAGGTTGAGTTTTGAAAAGGCACCTGTAATAAAGGAAACACCACCAGGAAAGAGATCCCTGGAGATTCTGAAAATTCAGGATGAAATTGAAACGAATGCGAGAACTTATACAAAAATTTTCAGATTTGCAGTAAAGGAAGCCAAGGGAGCTACTGTAAAGGATGTGGATGAAAATGTTTACATAGATTGGTTTGCTGGTGTAGCAGTAATGAACATGGGACATTCGCATCCCACAGTGAAGAAGGCAATTATGGATCAACTTGAAAGAATCGTTCACGTTCCGGAAATACCAACCGAAATAAGGGTAGAATTTCTTAAAAACCTTGTTTCCACATTACCTGGTAATTTAAAAAATGGTTCCAAAGTTCTCTTCACAACAACTGGAGCTGATGCATGTGAAGCCTCTACCAGTTTGGCCAGGTACATTACAGGAAAAAAGACAATAGTTGCATTTGGAGGTGCTTACCACGGTATTTCAGGTAGTATATCCTCCACCACAGGAAACTATCATTACAGGGAATTCGGTTCATTCAGGTATGAAAATGTGCATCACTTACCTTATCCTTATTCTTATAGATTCCCTATAAAAGTGAAGGAAGAGGATATTAGTAAGGTAGTGGTGGATCAGCTCGAATATCTGATAAATGATCCCTATGCGGGTACTGGACCTATTGCTGGCGTTCTTGTGGAACCTATACAGGGTGAAGGGGGTTATGTTGTACCTCCTGATGATTTCCTGCCTATGTTGAGGGAAATAACCGATAAATATTCCGTACCCCTAATAGTGGATGAAGTACAGACTGGAGTGGGAAGAACGGGAAAAATATGGGCAAGTGAACATTACAATGTAACACCGGACATAATGTGCATATCTAAGGGTATAGGTAATGGTATACCTATTTCCATGGTAGCTTATAGAAAGGAATATGATGAAAAATTACCACAGGGTTTCAGACTGGGAACTTACAGGGGTAATCCACTGGGACTAGCAGCAGGAAATGCAGTCCTGAATATATTAAAAGAAGAGGATCTTCTAGCAAGGGTAAGTAAAAAAGGAGAATATTTACTAAAAAGATTCAATGAACTCTATGAAAAATACAATGTAATAGGAGAGGTAAGGGGCAAAGGATACATGGTGGGCATTGAAATAGTAAGCGATAGAAAGAAAAAATCACCCTCCAGCGATCTCGCAAACAGGATTAAAGAGAATATGTTTAAGAAAGGTGTCCTGATGCACACCTGTGGCCATTATTCAAATGTTCTCAGGTACATGGCGCCTCTAATTATAGAGGATGATTTAATTGATAAGGGAATAGAAATTTTTGAGGAATCATTAAAGGAAGCAGTGAGGAAATAGCATGTATTATATTCTAGAAATTGACGGTGAAATCTCAAGAAAAAAGGAAGTGGAAAAATCATTATTGAAGGAATATCTCGGTGGAACTGGCATTGGCATAAAGATAATCTACGATTATAAACTCTGGATGAAAGATCCTCTTTCTAGGGAGAACATCATTCTCATTGCACCCGGGCTTCTTACCGGGAGTGGTTATCCAACAGCGAGCAAAACAATTTTTATGGCAAGATCACCCCTAACAGGTGGAATTGCAAGAGCAGCATCAGGAGCATCTCTTGGACCTGAACTTAAATCCATGGGTGTGATAGCTCTTGTATTGAAAAATGGATATGATTCCCTCTCTGGAATAGTGATTGATGATGATGAGATGAAGATAATAAATGCAGAAAAATACAGAGGTAAAGATACTGCAAAAACTGTTGAAGAAATAAAAAAAGAGTTTGGGGATTATAAAACAGCTGTTATAGGACCTGCAGGAGAAAAGCTTAGTCTTATATCTATGATAGAATGTGACGGTAGGCAGGCTGCAAGAACTGGAATAGGTGCGGTGATGGGGGCTAAAAACATAAAATTTATTGCCATAAAGAGCAAGAAAAAAGATGAAATAAAAAATAGGGAAATTTTTAGAGAAGATATAAAAAAGGCAATGGAATATATAAAAAACGATCCTAGAACTGCTCTAGATATGAAATTCGGTACAGGAGCTTCCTTTGATCAGGTAAATAGATTCCACGGCGTTTTTCCCACAAAAAATTTTCAGGAATCCTATTTCAGGGAGGCATATCTAGCTCTTGATGGGAATGCTAAACCTGAACTGGACCCTTCCTATTGGACATCAAAATATGAATGGAAATTTCATCCATGTCCAGGATGTACAAAACCATGCAGCAGATATGTCCATATTAAATCTAGAAAATATGGTGAATTCTTTGTTGAAGGTCTAGAATATGAAACCCTATATTCTCTTGGATCAAATCTTAATATAAAGAATTTTGAAGATGTAGCATATCTCCATTACAGAGCAGATCTTCTGGGACTTGATGCTATTTCTGCTGGTGCTACAATTGGGTGGGCAATGGAAACGTAAGAAAAAAATGTTATACCGAAAGAGTACCTCGACGGTCTTGAAATAAAATTTGGAGACGCAGACGTAGCAAATGAATTGCTCAAAAGAATGGCTTACAGAGAGGGAAAACTTGGTGATCTTCTTGCAGATGGTGTAAAAAAAGCCAGCGAAAAAATAGGAGGGGTGGAATTTGCAGTACATTCTAAGGGAATGGAACCTCCGGCATACGATGTAAGGGGTATGTATGGAATGGCTCTGGCTGTTGCAACGAGTGTGAGAGGGTGGGATCATCTTGACGCCATGGCTTATGTTCCTGAATTAAACGGTAAATTTTGGTTCTTTGAGAATGTAGATAGAAGGTCTCCTAAAAATAAAGGCCATCTTGTCAAAGAAATGCAGGATTTCTCTACATTTTATGATTTGACAGGAATTTGCAAGTTTTCAAGGGCATCCCTGACACCTGAGAGAGTTTATGAGGCAATTTCACATTATTTGGATGAGGAGATTTCATTCAAGGATGTAATGGAAGCCAGTGAAAGAACATACAACCTTCAGAGATTATTTAATATAAAATGTGGGCTTTCTAGAAAGGATGATACTTTACCACCAAGGATATTATATGAGAGGATCAAACACGGTCCCAGCGAGGGAATGGTAATAGAAAAGGTAAATTTTGAAAAGATGCTGGATGAATACTATCAGGCTAGAGGATGGGATGCTGAGGGAATACCTTCAAAACTTAAACTTCATCTTTTGAAAATTAATGATTAATAAGGTGAGCTTCCTGATTCACAGACTCACACTTGCCTGTATGAATATATTCCATGAAGTCAGAAGATGTGGTTTCCACATGTGTGAATTCTGTTTGCAATTGATTTAATTTTTCTAAAAACATTTTCATTATGTCTATTGCAGCATTGTACTCCCTGTCCAATGTAAGACCATATAAATCACAATTATACATTCTTTCTGAAAGCTTCAGGTCTCTCTTGATCTTTCCAACCAGTGGTATATTTTTGAAAAGAGACGAATCTACCTATCTCAATTTTATTGTTTCCTGAATGCGTTCCTCTGGAGTGTTAAATTCTTCACGTATTTCTCTCCTTCTCATTTTAACTCCTCCTTATAAAGGTAGAGGAACCCATTATGCATTTTGCAATATGTTTTTTGGAATCCCTGAATTCCCAGGTCTTCAACAATAAGTTTCAAGAATAAAATATTCATATTTTATATATTAAAAAAGATTAAGTTTTCCAAAGGTCTTTAAGAAAAAGTTTAATTATCCCATGGATTTAATGTTATTCCTTAATGGATGGTTTCCTTCTTACCGAAGATGGGCAGATCTACAGGGGTAAAATTGTAGGGCTACCTATTCCTTCTTTCGGTGAAACTGTTTTTACCACTTCCATTACAGGCTACACAGAAAGTATAACCGATCCCTCATATGCAGGTCAGATACTTGTTTTTTCATTCCCTCTAATAGGAAATTATGGCGTGAGCTGGAGTCACAGAGAATCTGATAAAGTTTGGGTAAGAGGAATAGTTGCTTCTGAAATTTACGACAGGCCTGAGAACAGGTATACCAAATCCAATTTAGAAGATTTCCTTAGAATGGGAAGGGTGCCAGGTCTTGTAAATGTGGATACAAGAAAATTGATCAGAAAAATAAGGGAAAAGGGTACAATTCTTGGCGTAATTTATCCAGGTGACCCTGATTATGAAATTAGAAATGCAAAGAATATTATCGACTCGATGCACCATCCAATGAGCGATCCTCTCTTTCAGGAAACTATTTCAAAGGAAATAAAACATTTTAAAGGTAACGGTAAATTAAACATAGCACTTTTGGACTTTGGTGTTAAATATGGTATACTGGAAAATCTTCTTTCAATAGGTGATGTTACCGTAATTCCTTATAGTATGAGAGTTAATCTGGATGATTTTGATGCCGTGGTAATTTCCAATGGCCCTGGTGATCCTGCACACCCTGCATTGAATGATTTCGTTGAATACATAAAACATATAAAGAAGCCAATGCTAGGTATATGCCTCGGGCATCAGATATTGGCGAGGATGTTAGGCGCCAGTGTATACAAGATGAAATTCGGACATAGGGGTGTTAATCATGCAGTAAAATACGATGATAATTTTTTCATAACCACTCACAACCACGGGTATGCAGTTTCAAAAGATGTACCTGAGGAAATTATTGTGGATCAGCTTGATATCAACGATGGTACTGTTGAGGGCTTCAAGCATAAATATCTACCTATTATGGGTGTACAGTACCATCCAGAATCCAGGCCAGGCACTCATGATACAAGATTCATTTTTAAAAAATTTGAAGAAATGGTGGTAAGGAATGAAGGATAATAGTATAAAAAATATACTTGTGATAGGTTCAGGACCTATACAAATTGGTCAGGCCGCAGAATTTGATTATTCAGGTACTCAGGCCTGTAGAGCATTCAAGGAGGAGGGGTGTAAGGTAGTCATTTTAAATCCAAATCCTGCTACTATTCAGACAGAACTTGAATTTGCCGATGCTGTTTATATAGAGCCAATTAATGTAAAAACAGTGGAAAGGATAATAATTGATGAAAAAATAGACTCTATCGCTTCAGGTTTTGGTGGACAAACAGCACTAAACCTAGTACATCAGCTCTTTGAGGAAGGCTTACTTGAAAAGTATAACGTGAAATTAATAGGCACAGGGATAGAGGGGATAGATATAGCTGAGGATAGGGAAAAATTCAGGGAAATGTTAATTTTCTTAGATGAACCTGTTCCAATTGGAATAAAATGCAGATCAATGGAAGAAGTTAAATTGGCAGCAGAAAAGATAAAAAAATTCCCTATAATAATAAGAACATCATTTACACTTGGTGGAGGAGGCAGTGGTATAGCAAATGATGAGAATTCCTTGCTGAAAATAGCATCAGAGGCCATCAGTTCCTCTCCTGTACACGAGATAATACTGGAAGAATCACTTCTCAATTTGCAGGAATTTGAACTGGAACTCATCCGTGATCAAAAGGGAAACAAGATAGTGGTATGTTCTATGGAAAATGTGGATCCAATGGGTATTCATACAGGGGAAAGTATTGTTGTTACACCTTCGCTTACACTTTCGGATGAAGATTACCAAAAACTGAGAGATTCGGCTTT
>CAYSIM010000015.1:6452-10205 GCA_964431165.1 uncultured Thermoplasmatales archaeon
ATAGATAGGCTCAACATAATAGGCGCTTGCAACATCCAATTTTGTGTAAATCCAGAAAATGGAAAATACTATGTCATAGAGGTAAATCCAAGAACATCTAGGTCGAGCGCACTTGCTTCTAAAGCAACCGGTTTTCCCATTGCAAGGATCTCTGCGAAGGTGTCCCTGGGTTATACCTTAGATGAAATAAAGAATCCCGTTACCGGGATTACCTATGCCTCATTTGAACCATCCATTGATTACATAACCGTAAAAATACCAAGATGGCCATTTGACAGGTTCAGGGAGGCTGAAAAAAGGATTGGAATGTCCATGAAATCAACAGGCGAGGTGATGGGTATAGGACGCTCCTTTGAAGAAGCTTTAATGAAAGCAATCCTTTCCCTGGATAAAAATTATTATCACCTTGAAAGAATTGGATTTAGTGATAATGAACTCCTGAACTGTATTAGGGATGCAACTGAAATACGTTTATTTTGCATTGCTGAAGCTTTAAGGAGGGGTATTTCATGCAATGAAATTTCCAATCTTTCTGGCTGGAATATATTCTTTGTAAGAAAAATAAGGAAATTAGTTGAAATGGAGGATAAATGTAATTCAATATCTTGCATAAAAGAAGCAAAGAAATTTGGTCTGAGTGATAAATTTATTGCTGAAAAGCTAGGGATGGATGAATTTTCTCTTAGAAAGAAAAGGATAGAGATGGGTATATTACCAGTTTTTAAGGAAATAGATACTTGTGCGGGAGAATTTGAAGCTATAACTCCTTATTATTACAGTACATATCTGGGAGATGAAAATGAGTCAATACCCATGGAAAATAGCATCCTTATAATAGGTAGTGGACCTATAAGGATAGGTCAGGGTATAGAATTTGATTATTCGACCGTGGAAGCTGTACTTGGTATCAGGGAACTCGGAAAAAATGCAATAATTGTAAACAATAATCCAGAGACAGTTTCCACGGATTTTGATATATCAAGTAAGCTCTATTTTGAACCAATAACATTCGAGCATGTGGCCAACATACTTGAACTTGATAAAATTGAAGGAACAATAATACAATTTGGGGGACAGACATCCATTAACATTATGAAGGATCTCACATCTTATTTCAGTGAAAAAATAATTCTGGGGACAAGACCTGATATAACAGATTTAATGGAAGAAAGGGGAAGATTCTCTGATTTTCTTGAAAAATACTCCCTTGAAAAAGCGCCCAGTTTTTATACAAGTGCTAGTAAAGCTCTTGAATATACAAAAAAATTGGGTTTCCCAATTCTGATAAGACCATCGTATATAATTGGTGGTGCAGGAGTTTCGATAATTTACTATGAAGATGAATTTTTCGATTATCTAAAGAAAATCAGCCCAAAAACAAATTTATTGATTGAAAAATTCATAGAAAATGCTACAGAACTGGACATAGATGTGGTATCCGATGGGAAAAATGTCTGGATAATGGGGATACTGGAACACATTGAAGAGGCTGGTGTTCATTCTGGGGACAGTACAATGATCTTCCCTCCAATTTCATTAAATAATAAAATATTGGAAGAAATTGAAGAAAAAATAAAGAAGATAACAAAAGACCTTGGAATAGTAGGACTTGCAAACTATCAAATAATGGTAAAAAATGGAAAAATAATCTTCATAGAGGGTAATCCCAGAGCAAGCAGGACCGTTCCATTTCTATCAAAGGTAAAGGGTGTTCCTTTTCCAAAAATTGCCTCCTATTTTATTTTAGGTAAGGATAGAAACTTCAATGAGGTGAAAAGGAATCTATGCTATGTTAAATTATCGGTTTTTCCCTTCAATAGGTTAAAAGGAAGCGATGTGTTACTTGGACCTGAGATGAAATCTACGGGCGAAATAATGGGTATAGGGAGAGATCCATATGAGGCTCTTTACAAGGCATTTCTTGCTGCATATGGTAAAAGGAAAAAATCCATACTCTTTAGTCTGAATGATCAGGATAAAAAATACCTGGATGAAATTTCTGAGGAATTTTCTGAAAATTTTGAAATCTATGCAACTGAAGGAACGGCAAAATATCTCATGAATTTAGGCATAAATGCCAAAATTGCCTATAGACTTAAAGAAAAGAAAAAACCCACCATATATTCCCTCATTGAAAATGGAGAAATTGGTTATCTAGTGAATACACCTTCAAAAAATTACGGTTCCCAGAGGGACGGCTATTTAATAAGGAGACATGCCATAGATTTTGGTGTTCCGGTAATAACAAATATGAAACTGGCAAAATTTTTAATCAGGAGCATAGCCCTATATGAAGATAATTATTCTTTATACCCTTTTAAAAAATCTTGATCATGATGGGTATAAAGGTTTAAATATTGTTTGAAATTTATGCTATTACAATGGTGAATTGAAATGTCAAGGATACATTCAAGCAAGCACGGAAGGTCAGGATCAAAAATACCCGTACGTCAAGGTATACCTGAGTGGGCATTATACAAGGGTAAGGATGCGGAACAGAAGCTCATTGAATTGATAAAGCAGGGTAATTCCATGAGCAGAGCAGGTATACTTTTAAGGGATTTATATGGTGTTCCGAGAATTAAGGCAGTTACGGGTAAAAAGATGTTGAAAATATTGAATGAAAATAATATGGCCCCTAAAATACCTGAAGATTTACTTGCTCTTATGCGAAAAGCTGTAAACTTAAATAATCATCTGAAAAAAAATCCAAAGGATCTTGCAAATTTAAGGGGTCTCCATCTCATTGAATCAAAAATTCTGCGCCTTGTCAAATATTACAAAAGAATTGGAAGGCTTCCTGAAAACTGGAAGTACAGTATAGAAACTGCAGAATTACTTACCAAATAAATATGATAAATATTCCAGAATGTTTTAAGGATAAATTTGAGGTGTTGAAGAAAAATATTGAGGAGGCAAGGGAAATAAGGGTTCTTGCGCATTATGATGCAGATGGCGTTTCATCAGCAGCAATCATTTTTAATTCACTTAAAGATAAAAATATACATATTTCATTCGTGAAAAATCTTTCAAAGGAAAATATTAAAAATTTTCTCGATGAGAGGAAAGATTTTTACATTTTCCTGGACATGGGATCTTCCTTGATCTCTTTTCTTGAGGGAAAAGTAAATTGTGCGGTTCTTGATCATCATCCACCTGAAAGGGATTCTGAAACTATAATACACATAAATCCTAATCTATGCGGATATTCAGGATCAAGGGATGCTTCTGGTGCTACCATAGCATTTCTATTTTCATTATTTCTGAACGAAAAGAACATTGACCTTTATCCTCTATTTCTTACAGGTGTTATAGGTGACAGACAGAATATAGGAGGATATTCAGGATTAAACCAGATAATAGTGGAAGAAATTAAAAATAAAGCAACATTGAAAACAACAATGAAGGCCCAAGGAAGGAACATTTTTGAGGCAATTCTATATTCAACAGATCCTTTCATTGAGGGGATTTCTGGAAAAAGGGAAAATGTTCTAGAAATCTTTAAAAAACTCAACATAGATCCTGAATCAAGCTTCGATTCTCTGGAAGAGGAGAAAAAGACAAAATTGATTTCCCTCCTTGCTCTCAATTTAATAAAAAGGGGGGTGGAAAGGGAAATAGTTGAGAGCATAGTGGTGGATAGCTTTAATCTGGGAAAGATTAATGATATTTTTCTTTCTGATCTTGTTGATTCCTGTGCAAGACAGGAAAAACAGGGACTTGCACTTGCCTATCTTTCAGGGGATTATTCCA
>CAYSIM010000015.1:10215-10455 GCA_964431165.1 uncultured Thermoplasmatales archaeon
GTAATGCAAACATTCGTTGATTTTAGGAAAAAATTGATGATTGAAATATATAATGCCATTACAAATAAGAAGGATATGAAAAACCTGCAGTATTTCTTTGTTTCAGAAGATTCTATGTCAGGTGCGGTGGCAGGAATTCTTATGCTTTATTACCTGGACAGATCAAAGGTAACTGTTGCATTGCATGAGAAGGACAGTGAATTTAGGATATCCGGGAGGGCTACAAGAAAACTTGTGGAA
>CAYSIM010000015.1:10523-15770 GCA_964431165.1 uncultured Thermoplasmatales archaeon
AATGTGAATGGGTACGGGGGCGGTCATGATATTGCATCCGGTGCTATCATACCAAAAAATCGACTGGATGATTTCTTGAATTGTTTAGATGAGAATCTAAGAGTAGATAGGCATGATTCCTAAATCGCACCCCAGGTATGAATCATTGAAAAAGAGGGAAATGCTAATAAAATCATTTAGGAGAGGTATAGTGGCTGAGGCTGGTCTCATTGCACATGGTAGAGGTGAGGCATTCGATTACCTGCTTGGAGAAAGAACAAACCCCTTTGCAATAGAAGCAGAAAAAGCAGCGGTTGCTCTGATGAAAATTTCAAAATCCCCTGTTATTTCTGTTAATGGAAATGTGACTGCACTTTGCGCAAGGGAAGTCGTTAAACTTTCAGAACTGCTGAATGCAAAGATAGAGGTGAATCTATTTTACAGGACGGAAAAAAGGATCAAACTCATCGAAAAGGAATTCCTGAAATATGGTTATAAAATTTATGGCACAAAACCTGATGCTAAAATCCCTGGGATAGAACATAAAAGATCGCTTGTGTTTTCTGGTGGTATTTATAGTGCAGATACAGTTCTTGTTCCCCTAGAGGATGGTGATAGAGCAAAAGCACTTAAGGATATGGGTAAAAGGGTGATTGCTATAGATCTAAATCCACTCTCAAGAACATCGCAGGTAGCAGACATTACGATAGTAGATGAACTTACCAGGGCTATAAAGGAGATGATAAAAATAGCAAAGAAGGATGAAAACGGGGAGGAAATTTTTAAAAATTACAATAATAAAAAAACAATTTCTGATTCCTTAATATTTATAGAAAAAAGGTTGGAGGATCTTTCACTTCTTTGATCCCTCATCCAGTAATTCTGGATGGAGAACGTAACCGCATGCATAGCACATAATTGCATCTTTTGAAATTAATGTACCACAGTTGGGACAAGGTATGAGTTCTTCGCTCTCAGGTCTTTTAGGTAACTCTATTTCTTTTTCCTCTATCTTAACAGGTGATACCTCTGCCGGTTTTATTTCTATTTTTCCGCCTTCTACTGCAGTACTTTTTATTCCACCAATTGTTTCTATTATGTTATTTATAGCCTTGGATAGATTTTCCATTTCATTCTTTCTATTTGAGTAATCATTAAGAAGATTTCTAAGAACGTCTTCATTATTTTTTATCTGTGAAAGATAACCATCTATTGTTGAAAGATGTGATTTCAATTTTTCCTCATATGAACTTAAATTTTCAAGGGACTCTTTAAGTTTTCCCTGCATTTCTTCTATTTCCTTTCCCTTTGACTTAAGCTCCTCCTCAAAAGATTTCAATTTTGAAGAATTCTCCTCTATTTCTTTTTCCTTTTCCTTTAGATAGTTCTCCCTTTCCTTGAGGCTTTTTTCCACTTCTGCAAGCCTGGATTCCCACTGTGAAAGCTCTTTTTCCCTTTTGTTAATTTCATTTTCTTTCCTTTTGATTTCATCTGATTGTACCTTCATTTTCTTTAAGTACTGTTCTACCTGTTCCAGTATTGATTCATCACCATTTGGCAAAATTACCACCTCTTTATTGAAGATATTGTTCATATACAATTTAAATTTTTCCCTTCAATATTTATGATACTTTCTGGCAATCTTTTTATTTCAAGAGAAATTATTTATCAACATGGATCTAGAGGAAAAAATTGCCGGGGAAATTGTACTTTCAGAAAATCCAGGTTATACCATGAGGAAATGGAGAGAAGAATTTAAAGTAAAACAGCAGGAGCTTGGAGAATATTTGGGTATTTCACCTTCCGTTATAAGCGATTATGAACTTGGAAGAAGGAAATCCCCGGGTATTAAAATGATAAGGAGGTTTGTTTATGCACTTATTGCCATAGATATGTCAAGGGGAGGGGAGGTGGTAAAAAAATTCAAAAAGAACTATCAGAAATTATCTTTAATAAAAGAGAATATTAATTCTGCTCAATCTGAGAGCGATGCAATACTAGATATCAGGGAATTCTGGAGATTAGTTACCAGAAGTGAAATCACTGAGATACTTGAGGGTGAGAATCTGAATAATAAAGCCGATATGAAAAAACCGGTACTAGGATATACTATGGTGGACAGCTTGAAAGCAATACTTGAATTCAGCTCAAACGATTACATGAAAATATATGGATGGAGCAATGAAAGGGCACTTATATTCACAGGTGTAAAATTTGGAAGATCACCAATGGTGGCTATCAGGGCTCATCCATTGAAACCAGGAATGGTGATCTTTGCAAGACCTGAAAATGTGGATGCATTAAGCATAAAACTTGCCGAGCTGGAGAATCTTCCACTCGTTATAACAAGACTTGAAGATAACGAGATAATAAAGAGGTTGAGAACTCTATAGATCAAATTTTATTTTTTTCTTTACAGTTTCAACTATTTCACCCTTTTTTACAAGAAGTGCAATTTTCTCAATGTCTGGATTTAATGGTCTATCCACATCAAGAGGTGGTACAATTTCCCTGATTTTTCTGTATGCCATATCCGTGCCTTCACCCAATCTGTATTTCCTGAATTCAAGTGCCTGGGCTGCAACAAGGTATTCTATTGCTGTGACGTAAATACTATTCTCTATTATTTTTCTACCTTTTATTGATGAAATCATACCCATGCTCACATGGTCCTCTTGATTTGCACTTGTAGGTATGGAATCTACACTTGCAGGATGTGCCAGAACCTTATTTTCAGAAACAAGGGATGCAGCTGTATACTGGGGTATCATCATTCCAGAACTAACTCCAGGCGTTCTGGAAAGGAAAGGTGGTAATCCGCTTAATTTAACATCCAGCATTCTAAATATTCTTCTTTCTGCTATATCCGCAAGTTCTGACATTGCAATACCTAAAAAATCCATGGCAAATGCTAAGTATTCACCGTGAAAATTACCCCCCGAGTACGCCCTATCAAGAATTATTGGATTATCGGTAACTGAATTAATTTCTTTTTCCACAATTCCCTTAACAAATTTTATTGTCTCGTATACAGGTCCAAGTACCTGCGGTATACATCTTAATGAATATGCATCCTGTACCTTTTCTTTTCTAGATTTTTCAATTATCTCGCTTCCATTAATCATACGTGTTATTTCTTTGCCCACCTTTATCTGCCCTTCATGGGGTCTAAGGGAAAGTATCTCTTCCTTAAAGGCATCATCCGTTCCTGAAAGCGCTTCCAATGACATTGATGATGAAATTATGGAATTTTCAAATAAATTGATTGAATCCTCTACTGCAATGGATGCTATGGCCGCCATAAAGGAGGTACCATTAATCAGGGCTACACCTTCCTTTTCACGGGGGGAAAAAGGTAAAAGACCTAATTCATCGAATACTTCCTTTGAATTGAGAATATTTCCCCTATACTTCACTTTCCACTCACCCATCATTGCCAGGGCAATATGGGCTAGAGGGGCAAGATCACCACTAGCACCGACGCTTCCCCTACTGGGCACTATGGGAACAACGTTATGATTTAACATTGAAACAAGTAATTCTACTGTTTCATGCCTTACACCTGAATAGCCTTTGAGTAATGTGTTTGCCCTTATGAGCATTGCTCCTCTAACGATTTCATCATCAAAGAAATCCTGTACGCCGGAGGAATGTGATCTTATAAGATTTTTCTGGAGGTCAATGGCCTTTTCTATGCCGATATTTACATTCACAAGTTCTCCAAAACCTGTATTCACACCATATATCCTGTCACCCCTGGACAGGAGAGATTCAAGCTTTTTCCTATTTTCTTTTACCTTAGCTAAAGAATTTAAATCAATTTCAACATTTTCCAGATGCCTGGAAACATCCAGAACCTGCCGTGTAGTAAGATGCTCCCCATCAATCTTTACCATATTTAGAAAAATAATTTTTTCTATATAATAGCTTCGTTGTACAATATTCTCCTTACCTTCTCCCTCTCGGTAAGACTGCTAAGTGAAATACCATTGTCTTTGGCTATTTTTCTTAATATTTTCATTACGCCACTGCCATATTGCATCGCTACCTTTTTTCTATTCATCACTTCCTGTGGAAGATTTAATCTTAGGGCAAGTTTTCTTAAAATAATCTTCCTTTCACTCTCTATCTTTTCTTCCAACGGAATTTCCATTGCAAATTTTAATGTTTCAGGACTTATAAAAGGTGTGTGTAGAATTTTTCCTAGAGACCTAGCCATTTCTGCTTCTCTGGGTATAGTTCTTCCTATAAGTACTATTATATCGCGCTCCATCAAATGGGGGCTGTTTAGGTATTTTGCATAACCACCAAACAATTCATCTGCACCCTGACCTGTGAAAACATTCCTCTCTTCCGTGTTTGCCACTAATATATAAAAAGGAATTTCGTAAGATATTTCCACTATGGAAAGATCCCTGTACCTGTTTATTAACTTCCATAGAGCATTCAATACATTTTCTCTCTTTATTTCTATTATCCTGTGTTCAACTCTTAATGCACTTGTTACCTCAATAGAATTTTTTATGTCTTTTGAGTCACTTAAACCTGCCGTATATGCAGTAACATCATAATGTTCCCCTACTATTGATAAAATTATGGAACTATCCAGACCACCGGAAAGTAAGACTGCCACTCTTTTTTCTTTAAGCCTTGGTATATTGTTCATAAGAAGATTTTGTAGCACCTCTTCATACCTGATATTACTTAAATTGAAGTAGCGCATCTTATGATCAGCCCCCTAAGTTTTCCAGGTAATTGTTCTATACTCAGTCTTTCCTGTTCAGTACTATCCCTCTCCCTAAGAGTTACTGTATTATCTTTAAGGCTCTGGTAATCCACGGTAATACTGTAAGGAACACCAATCTCATCCGCCCTTGCATATCTTTTACCTATGGAACCTGAATCATCATAATACACTGTAAAATTTTCCATTTTAAGCATTCTTTCTATTTGCCTAGCCAGTCTATCTAGACCATCCTTTGGCATTAGGGGAAAAACTGCTGCTTTATATGGTGAAATATGTGGTTTAAGGCGAAGTACCCTGTAACCGGTATCCTCCCGGACATAAAGGGAATGTTCAAGCAAAGAAAGAATTATCCTGTCAACACCAAAGGACGGTTCAATCACCCACGCCAGTTCCTTTTTATTTTTTTCCACGATTTCCATTTCTACCACATCAAGAACATCTTCCGGCACTTTAATGCCTTTGAAAATTAATTCACCCTTATCTACTTCCTGGTTCTCTATATAATGTTTTGCCTCCTTCCA
>CAYSIM010000016.1:0-9527 GCA_964431165.1 uncultured Thermoplasmatales archaeon
TGTAAGGGAAACAAGCCTTTTCACCTCCCATTCATTCCTCGAAATACTTATGTATGCTGTACCCGAAGGAATATAGGTATCCTCCTCGTAACCACCTATCACCATCTTCCTCCTTTCGGGATATTTCCTTGCAATGGAGAGCTTTGAAGCGGAGGTAAGCGCAAATTCCAGATTCCCCGCACCTGGCTCGCCAACAAGCATTATGAGTGAACCCTCAGGTACTCCTCCCTTTATGATACTGTCGAATGCTGCCACGGCCGTGGGTATTTTTTTAATCATAGCAGCTCCACCACCAGCTCCCTTGCCGCCCTTCTTACAGCATCCGTGGAACCCATGCTGGGTTTCCAGCCCAGTGATTTTATTTTTTCTATGGAGAGAAGCATTGTTTTAACATCACCCTTCCAGCCCCTTCCTTCAAGACCACCTGTGGTGCTGTATTTTACATTCTTCAGACCCATTGCCTCCGTTACTATCCTGGCTATTTCCATCACATTTGTAGTATCCTCTGTTCCCAGATTGAACACATCATATTTCTTATTACTTCTCTCATAGGCAAAGATTATACCATCTATGCAATCCTTCACGTGAAGATAAGATTTTGTCTGTTTACCATCACCAAGTATCTCAAGTTCATCTCTATTTTTAATCAACTTTTTTATGAAATCGTATATTACACCATGTGTACCCCTGGGACCTATAACATTTGCAAATCTGAAGGAAATTCCCCTCATGCCGTAGATTGAAGAGAATGAGGATATATATGCTTCGGCAGAAAGCTTCGATGCACCGTAGAATGAAATTGGTATTAATGGACCGTAATCCTCCCTTGTTGGAACAGGTGCCTCGCCGTAAACTGTAGAGGAGGAGGAAAATATTATTTCTGGAACATCGTTCCTCCTCATAGCCTCGAGAACATTGTAAGTACCCATGACGTTCACGTCAAGGTCAACAAAATTGTCCATTTCTCCCTTTCTCACATCGGGGTTTGCGGCAAGGTGAACAACGAGATCCTTCTCCCTGAAAGCAGTATTTATTTCATCAATCCTCCTCACATCGCCCTTTATGAATTCTACACTGTAATTCTTCAGGTACTCAATTTTTCCAGATGAGAGATTATCAAGTACGGTGATATCATTCTCCCTGTGGAGATTTTCAACCATATGCGAACCTATGAAACCTGCACCACCTGTTATGAGGATCTTCTTGCCCCTCAAGGTATCACCACCAGCATGTAATGATCCACAGCGTATGGTTCAAGGTTTATTATTTCCTTAACATTTTTTATCTTTTTCCTTTGCTCCTCCAGAATTTTCTCAGGATTTGAAAAAGCATCTATTGACCTCGTTTTCAGGGAAAGGAATGCAAATTTTGGTGAAAAGAAATTCAGATTTTTAAGAAAAATATCCACCTGATTCTTCTGTGCTATATCCTGGTAGAGGATATCGGGAAATTCCACCAGATGTGCGAATTTCTCGGGCATTGAAGCATCGGCCATGATTGGAAAAATATTTTTCCTCCTGGATGAGAGTTCCACAAGTGAAGAGAACGGCCTGAAGGCTATTTCAACTGCAAATATCTTCCCCTCCATGCATATATCGGATAAAAAGGAAACTGTGTTTCCAAATGAAGCACCTAGATAAAGTATCCTTGAATCTTTTTTGAATGGAAAATTTTTCAGACCTTTTTTCATGGCTGCAGAAAGCTTGCTCCTGTATGGATCCCAGTGCCTGTACTCCACACCTTCCACATTCAAGATTTTCTCTCCGAAAAATTCACCCTTCCCGGAATTTCTTGTGTAAAAATTTCCCCTGTGCTCGTAAACGTTGAAATAATGTGAAGGCTTCATTCCTTTTCTTTATTGCTTTCTGGATATTAAATACTTCTTATCTCCCGTATCTCCTCTGCCTCCTCTGGTATGAAAGTATGGCCCTGAGAAAATCTATCTTTGAGAATGATGGCCAGTAAACATCTGCAAAATAGAGTTCAGAATAGGCCATCTGCCAGAGGAGAAAGTTGGAAATCCTCTCCTCGCCCGATGTTCTCAATATCAGATCTGGATCCGGAAGATCCTTCGTATAAAGATGATTCCTCACAATTTCTTCATCTATATCCTCTGGGAAAATCTTACCCTCCTTCACCTCCCTGGCAATGTCCCTGATCGCCTTTACTATCTCCTCCCTTCCACCGTAGCCTATGGCTAAATTTAGAATATAGTTATTGTAATCCTTTGTGGCGTTCTCAATCTCATCCACCTTTTTCTTCAGATAATCTGGAAGAAGATCACGCCTTCCTATTACCCTCACCTTTACCTTCTCCCTGTGTATCCTCCCCTCCTTCATCTCCCTGTCAATGGATTCCTCGAATAGTTTCATGAGTGTTTCCACCTCCCTGGAGCTCCTCCTGAAATTCTCCGTGGAAAAGGCGTAAACAGTAACTATTTTTATTTTCAATTCTATGCACCAGTTAAGAAATTCGTAAAGCTTTTCCTTTCCCATATAATGCCCCTGAACTGGATCAAGGCCAAGATCCATTGCATATCTCCTGTTACCATCCATTATCACTGCCACATGTTCAGGCACCTTCCCCCCCTTTACAAGATCCTGTAGCTTTCTTTCGTATATTTTTGTTAACGTGTCCGCTATCCTTCCCTCAAAATCCATTGTTACACCATTAGTCCTTCATGGAATAAAATTTTTATCCTTAAAGAATATTTAAGCCTGTTGTTAATTTGTTCAGCGGGTGTGGTGTAGTTTGGTAACACTGAGCCCTGCCACGGCTCCGCCCCGGGTTCAAATCCCGGCACCCGCATTTGGAAAAAGTTTTATAGAAAAATATTAATCTTTAACTATGAAAATTTTGATAATATTGCCAGAGTTTATACCTCTAGAAGATGTAAAAAGAACCGTGGATCAGATACTTCCCGGGGCTGAGATTAGGACAGATACAGATTTTGAAAAAAGCGATGCAGATGTTCTCGTCGTCACGACATTCACGAATGTGGACAGGGTTCTACTGGAAAAAATGCCAAATTTAAAGTTTGTTCAGGTGGCAAGCACAGGCTATGATAATGTTGATCTTGAGTACCTGAAATCAAAGGGAATCATGCTCTCAAATATACCTGTTGCCAATAAACAGAGTGTTGCAGAGCACGTTATTGCAATGGTCCTTGCATTCCTCAAGGATCTATTCACCATGGATCAGGTATTGAGGAATGGTAACTGGCCAATGCTTTCTGGTTCCAGGGATCTTGAGGGAAAGACTTTTGGCATCGTTGGCATGGGAATGATAGGTAAGCAGCTCGCTGCCAGGCTTTTGCCATTCAATGTGAACATAGTTTATTACGATGTGAAAAGATTGCCAGGGGAGGAGGAGGAAAGAATGGGCATCACATTCATGGAATTGGATGATCTTTTGAAAATTTCGGATATAATTTCATTGCACCTTCCACTCACGGATGAAACAAGGGGAATGTTCGGTGAAAGGGAATTCTCAATGATGAAGGATGGTGCCATTTTCATAAACACTGCAAGGGCGGAGATAGTTGATGAGAAAGCTCTCATAGATGCAATAAAAAGAAAGGGGATAAAGGCAGGAATAGATGTTTATCCGAAAGAACCGCCAGACTTTACATCGGAGATTTTTAAACTTGATAATACAATCTTATCCCCGCACATAGCCGGTGTTACCATAGAAAGCCAGCAGAGATTCCTGACTGAAACAATTGCCAATGTTCTAAGATATACTCAAGGCATAGATCCCCTCTACAGGGTGGTATAGATGAGGGGAAACGAGGCCCTGAGGAAAACACTGGAAGATTTGCATCTTTCACCAGTATTCGGTAATCCGGGGAGCACTGAAATTGGTCTTTTAAGGGCTGTGGACAATTATGTTCTTACACTTCATGATTCAATTTCAGTTGGCATGGCGGATGGATTAACGCAGTTCACAGGCATACCCAGGATGGTGAACCTTCACGACCTTCCTGGACTTGCAAATGCAATGTCCTTCATATACACGGCAAAGATGAATAGATCACCCGTGATAATAACTGCGGGCCAGCAGGACACGAGGCACATGGTTCTTGATCCACTACTCTACTGGGATCTCACATCCGTGGTTTCGGATGCTGTTAAATTTAAATATGAACTGAAGCATCAGGATGATATACCAATCGCATTCAAGAGGGCGAAGATTCAGGCCACCACCCCACCCATGGGCCCTGTTTTCATTTCCATACCCGAAAATTTCCTGGATTTTGATGTTAATTATTATGGAATAAAGGATCAGGCGGTATCACACAGTATTATTGACACTGAATCTATTGATTCCATTTATGAAAAGTTGGAGAATGCAAAAAACCCAGCATTTGTTTTCGGTTTTGAGATAGATCTTTACGATGCGTACAGGGAGGCTGAGGAGGTGGCAGCAAAAACGGGCTGCCCCGTTTATGGCGAACCACTTTCATCCAGGGCAGTATTCAATTCAGAGGATATGCACTATGCTGGCGATCTTTTACCCGGAACTACACTTATAAATCTTAAGCTCCTCGCCCATGATCTGATTATTTTTGTAGGTGCCGATATTACGGTGTATCCATACCTACCTTCACCAGTTTTACCAGGAAAGGACCTCATATTTGTGGGACTTAACATTTCACCCAAGATTGGTGAATTCTATTTCATGAATCCCAAAAATTTCCTTGCGGAACTATCTAAGAAAATAAAAAAGAAAAAATGCAATTTTGTAAAGGAAAAGGATCTTTCACTGGCTACAAAGGTGGCTAAGGAGAGGAGCACTATGGGTTTGAATTATGTCCTCTATCAGGCTAGAAAATATTTTAAGGATTACACGATAGTTGATGAATCCATATCTGCATCCACTACCCTGAGAAATATTTTCGGATATTCAAGGAATAAATATTTCACTGCAAAGAGTGGACAGCTAGGATGGGCAACACCCGCTGCACTTGGAATTTCTATGGAGAACAAGAATGTTCTGGCCGTAGAGGGGGATGGGAGTTTTATGTACACCGTTCAGGCGCTATGGACAGCCTCAAGATATGGATTGCCTGCAAAATTCATAGTACTGAGGAACGACTCATACTCCATACTGAGGAGCTATGCGAAGAGCTATTATCCTGAGATGGAAAATTATCCTGCATTCCTTTTCCATCTTGAAATAGATAGGATAGCTTCATCCTTTGGTGTAGATGCACAGGTAGCATCGCAGGACATGGGTGAACTTTCATGGCTTAAAGAGGGTGAATCGCCAAAGGTGCTTGTGGTGGATGTGGACAGGACGGTGAATAAATTATTCCTCTAGATTTCCCTCCACCTTGATTTTTTAAGTGCAAGATAGAACATTAAAACTGTGGCCCCTATTAGAACTATCCAGAGGATTTCTGTTTTTTATAAGTTAAAGGATGAAGGTTTATTCTTAAAGGTACGTAACCGGCAATGCTCTGGGCGATTTCCGCCGCATATGTGGTGGGCGATAGATAGGAGATGTACCTGAATGGTAAAGGTATGTACGTTATGGGATAATACACGGGCGGGATTGTGGATAGCAGAGGTGATAATATTCCAGCAAATGCCCAGCTCTGGATTATATCCGATGAGAAAGTGGAAAGAAGAAAACCCAATGCTATGGAAAATGAGAATATCACAGCCATATCAAGGAAGATGAGTAACCAGCCCATGGGAGTGGCCTTTACAAAGAGGAAGTTCAGGATGAGGAGCAGTGTTATTGTGGGTATGGAATAGACTATTTCAGAAATTGCCATACCGAATATGTATATGCCCGCACTTGTGGGTGAACTCACCACCATGTCCTGGAGCTTCATATCATTCTTCAGATGTGAGAGATCACCCTGTATAGATATGCCGCTCTGCACCATGTTCATTATGAGTGCCCCCAGCGCGCCTATGGAAAGAAGTGTTCCATGGCTGGCAAATGTGACAACAGCGAGAATGGATAGTGGCGCGAGAAGTGTATTTATCATAACAACGGGATAGTTTACCATTGCATATACAGAATTCACCAGCACGGATGCCATGATCTGGTTGAATACACTCCTAATCCTCAACACCCCCTTCAACAAGGAATTCAAAGATGTTGTTGAGCGATACCTCCTGAACTGTAAATTTCATCTTTTTCCTGAGGAGTTCATCTGCAAGACGGAATATTTCATTTTCTGTGGAGAATATCTGTACCTCTCCATTGCTTAGCCTCTTTATAAAACCGTTTTTTGTATTAATATCCATAATACCAGATACCTTAATGCTGAATGGATATTTCACTATCCTCCTCAGGTCCACCATGTTCCCGAAGGCGAGCAATTTCCCCCTGTCGAGAATGCCTATCATATCTCCCAGAATTTCAGCCTCCTCCAGATAATGTGTGGTGAGTATGATTAACCTGTCCTTCTTCATGGATTGGAGTATTTCCCATAGCTCCTTTCTGGATATGTAGTCCAATCCTGTGGTAGGTTCATCAAGAAAAATTATGGGTGCATCGCTTGAAATCACAGTGGCGACGAGTACCTTCCTCTTCATACCACCGGAGAGTTTCCTGTTCTTTTCATTTTCCACGCTCTCGAGTCCCAGTGATCTCAGCACCTCTTTACCCCTTTCCCTTGATTCCCTGTAGGAAAGACCTCTCCACATTAAATATGAAGAAACTGTCTGTAGCGGTGTTAGCCATGGTACTGCCCTCGCCTCCTGCGGAACCACGGCAATGAGCTCCCTCACCTTTCCCGCTTCATTTATAACATCATAACCATTTATAAATGCATTTCCAGAGGTGGGTAGAAGTTCAGTGGCAAGGATCCTTACAAGTGTGGTCTTACCTGCACCGTTCTTTCCAATAACGGCAAATATGCCATTCAGTGAAAGATTAAATGTAACACTGTCCAATGCAAGATTTTTACCACCGTAATTCTTTGTAAGATCCTTTGCTACCAGTTCCATCCATTTTCCATAATAATGATCTGGATAAAAATTATTCCCCTCTATTCTTCATTAGCGATGTAAATGATGCTGCAAAGCTGAGCAATGCTGAAACAAGCATGACGTTTTTCATTGCATCCATGTAGAGAAATGCATTTGTAATATTGTATGAGCTGAGATAACCTGTGAACATCATGATAAGCACCTTCCTTGGAAGTGCCCCAGATATTATTAAACCTGATATTGTGAGACTGAATATCTGTCCTGTGAATCTCATCGTGCCAAGAATTCCAGATGCGAGGGAAAGACTCCTTTTATCCACGGAGCCCATGACAGAATTTGTGTTGGGTGCTGCAAATAGGCCGAATCCTATACCTATTACGGCAAGGGATAAAATGATATTCTCTATTGAGAGATTCAGGAAATAGAGCATCAAAAATCCAAGGCCAATTATACCTGTTCCCAGTGCAGCAATTTCCCTCGAACCATAAATATCTGAAAGTTTTCCTGAGACAGGTGACATTGATACCATAAGAACGGGTTCAATTGAGAGTATGAGCCCCGTATGAAAGGGATCTACACCCTTTATCACCTCAAGGTAAATGGAAAATATGAAAACAATGGAGAATGTGCTTACATAATTTAGGAAGGCTGAAATGTTGGAAAATGTGAAGGTCCTGCTTCTTTTAAATATGCCTGTATCAATTATGGGCGAAGGATTTATGAATTCATTTAAAATGAAAAGGGAGAAGAGAATTATTCCACCAATAAGCAGGGGTATTGTAACATTCGCTCCATAGACATCCATTGTTGTTAAATAAATAACAATTAACAAAAGAGATGAGGAAAAAAGAAAAGCGCCCTTCCAGTCCAGTTTCTCCTTTTTCTTTATGTCTATTCCCCTTAGGGTGAAGAATGAAATTATAAGTGCTGCTGCAGCTATGGGTATATTGAGCAAAAATATGGACCTCCAGCCGTAAAGCTGAATCAAAATACCGCCCAGGAATGGCGCCAGTGTCAGGCCAAGATAAACGGACATGGCATTTATACCCAGTGCACCTCCTCTCTTTTTCTTAGGATAAACATATGAAACTATGGCCGTTGAATTTGTTCCTATGAATGCACCGCCTACACCTGTAAGGAATGCGAATATGGCCAGTTCATAGATATTTCCTGAAAGGTAAATGAAAAATGAGGAAATAATGAATATGAGAAAACCCATCTTGAAAAAGAATACCCTACCAAAAATATCCGAAAGCTTTCCAAGCACCATCATGAATGATGGGAGAGCGATGAGGAATGAAAGGGGTACCCATATCACCTGGTAGAAGGATGCCCTGAATTCCGCACCTATTCCTGGAACTGCAAATGTTATCACAGTTGATGTGAATGGTGTAAGGAATGCTCCCAGGGATGTTGTAAAAAGCACAAGCCTCCTGTTCATTCTTTTCCCCATGGTAAAAAAAGTATTTAAAAATATCATTGTTGATCGTTCAGGAAAGTTTTTCTACTCAGAGTGATTTTTTCAATTATGATAGATTCGCATACACATATTCAGCTGGCGGGTTACAACGACCTTGAGAATATGGCAATATCCGGCATAGAGAAGGTGATCTCCTGCACCGTTGGATCCTCCATTACCATAAGAGCGCTTTACGAGGAGGCTGAAAAACTCCTTTCCATCTATATGAACAATGCAAAAAATAATGGAATAGAACTCTACGTTGCTGTTGGAATACACCCTGTAAACATTCCTCCCGACTGGAGGGAGGGTCTTGGAAAAATAGAGGAATTCCTTTCCCAGGAAAGGGTAGTGGCAATTGGAGAGGTGGGCATTAATTCCAATAGAACACTGGAGGAAGAGGTTTTCAGGGAAATGGTGAGGCTGGCAAAGAAAAATGATTTACCTTTGATAGTGCACACACCATTCAATGAAAGGCAGGAAATAGTGAAAAGGGAAATTTCTGTAATTGAAAGTGTGGGTATTTCACGGGATCTTGTTGTAATAGATCATGTGAATACGGACATTCTTTCCCTTGTAAAGGAAAAGGGATACGGTATAGGCTTGACTGTGAGGGAGGGAAGATTGAAGCCGGAGGATGTTTACAGGAATATTGAAATATTCTCAGATGGCCTGCTTAACAGTGATTTAATCAACACAGGTGCTAGTGATTCACTTTCTGTTCCCAGAACTGTTAAGTATGTGAGATCCAGGGGTGTGAAAAGGGAGATCATAGAAAAAATTTCCAAGAAAAATGCTCTGAAAGTATTCAGAAAAATTTAATTAAGAAATCACATTTTGAAAATTATGCTTGAAGGCCTGGGGCAATCATTGAAGGAGACCATAAGGAAGATTACCAGAGCATCGTATATAGATAAGGAAATAGTGGATGAGGTAGTGAGGGATATACAGAGGGCTCTCCTGAAAAGTGATGTTAATGTTCAGCTCGCCCTCAAAATAAGCAAGAAGGTACAGGAGAGGGCAATGAATGAAAAACCTCCCGAGGGTATGAGCCCCAGGAATTACATGATCAAGATAATCTATGAGGAACTTATATCAATTCTTGGGAAGGGCAGGGA
>CAYSIM010000016.1:9586-15644 GCA_964431165.1 uncultured Thermoplasmatales archaeon
AGGTTCTTCATGAGGAAGGGCCTTCCAGTACACCTTGTGGCATGCGATGTTCATAGACCTGCTGCTATGGATCAGCTTGAACAGATAGGTAACAGTCTCAATGTTCCCGTATTTTTGATGAAGGGCGAAAAAAATGCCAAAAAGATAGTGGAGGAATTTCTTAAAATATACAGGGGAAATGAAGTGGCAATATTCGATACATCCGGCAGGCATGACCTAGAAGAATCCCTTATACAGGAAATGAGGGATCTTAAGGAAATAATAAAACCTGATGAGGTTTTCCTTGTACTGGATGCCACCATAGGCCAGATGGCGGGTAAACAGGCAAAATCATTCAATGATGCTGTGGGTATTACGGGCGTAATATTGACAAAGATGGACGGAACTGCAAAGGGTGGTGGTGCATTGAGCGCTGTGGCTGAAACTGGTGCACCTATTGCATTCATAGGAACAGGTGAGCATCTGGATGATATTGAGATATTCGATCCAAAGAGGTTCATTTCAAGACTTCTTGGCCTTGGCGATCTTCAGACCTTACTCGAAACAGCAAAGGAAATGGAGATTGATGAGGAAAAGGCTGAGAAAACTGCAGAGAAATTGCTTTCAGGAAAATTCAATCTAATGGACATGTATGAAATATGGGAACAGATCTCCAGACCGGGCATAATGCAGAAGATATTCAATTCATTGCCAACATTCTCACTTCCTGGCACAGAGAAGCTGGATGAAAATTTTATGGAGAGATCTGAGGAGAAGCTGAAAAAATACAGGGTAATACTCGATTCCATGACCTACGAGGAATTGGAGAATCCTGAAATCATAAAGGGTACAAGGATAGACAGGATCGCAAGGGGTTCAGGGAGCAGGCCGGAGGATGTGAGGGAATTGCTGAAAGAATTTAACAACATGGTAAAGGCAATGAAGAACATGAAGGGCAACAGGAAGCTAATGAGGGTTCTAAAGAAACAGCTAGGAAAGGAGCTTCCAGAACTAGAGAATCAGGACCAGGGTACCTAAGGCTATTGTTACAAGGGTGACCGGAAAACCTACCCTTGAAAACCTTGTCCAGGAAATCTCCACACCCCAGACAGATGCAATTTCAAGTACAATTATATTTGCGGCAGCACCTATGATGGTAGCATTACCCGCGAGTGTGGATGACATGGCAAGTAAGAGCCAGAATTTTCCAGATGTAACAGGTGAAAGTAAAAGAACAGCTGGTACATTGCTCACAAGGTTGGAGACTATTGCAACAAACGTAACGTACCACCATGGGGAATACAGGCTAAGGCCATGCGTATTGAAAAACAATAGCATTTCATCAAGTATTCCAGATAACATCACACCCTGCATCACTATGAAAAGGCCAACGAAAAAGAGTATTATGCCCCAGTCCACATCCTTTATCACCTTCCTCGGATCTATGTCAGAAATGAATGGTGCAACAAAGAGTAGAACGGAGGCGCCTATAAAGGGAACTATTGCTATATCCTTCACAAAAAAGAATGATGTAAGTATGAGTGTCATGGTAATTACTCCTGAATAGAATAGCCTGGGGTTCCTTATTTCATTCTTTTGCTCCCGAATCTTTAAAGTTTTTTTCATATCCTCCCTGTAAAAATAGTATATGAAAAGCATTGAGATTGCTAGAGAAATTATGCTTACAGGCAGCATTCTTTCAAAATAATGGAAGAATGGTATGGAGCTCTCTATGGCGATGTAGGCATTCTGGGGATTTCCTATCTCCGTTGCAACACTTCCTATGTTTGCAGAAAAAATTTCAGTAAGGAGGAAAGGTTCAGGATTGATTGAATTTTCCTTTGTAATACTGAGGATGATGGGGGTAAAGAAAAGTACAACGGCATCATTAACAAAAAGTGCCGAGAGGAATGCTGTTGCCAGAGAAAGCAGGATGAACATCCTTCCGGATGTTTTGCTTATCCTTGTTATGCTTGATATTACCCAGTCAAAGAAGCCAGAAAACTGGAATATGGAAACCATTGACATCATGCCTATGAGAAGGAATATTATGTTCAAATCGATGGATCTCAATGCCTGCTCCACAGAAACTACACCAAAAATTATCATCAATGAAGCGCCAAGTAATGATGCAGTAGGTCTGGTGATCCTTGTGCCCCTCTTCCTCCTTATGGAGATGAAGGCGTATGTGATCAGGAAAATTACCAGACCCGTAAGTAACATTAGGGCGGTAATTTCTTTTACGGTTAAATATATTTTGTGCATATTTTTCAAAAAATATTTTTAATACAACGTGAATTAAATTTTATGTGTCAATGTAAAAAATGGGAATGGAAGAAATTTCTGTGGAAATATTATCTGAAATGCGATGGAAGGGTATTTTCCATCATAAATACAAGGAAAATATTCACAAATTCCTACTGGGACATTTTTTTACCCTTCGTGGAAATGTTCAATTCACCAAGGGTATTGATTATTGGTCTTGGTGGGGGTACAACAATATACCAGGTAAGGAAATTATTTAAAAATGTGCATATTGAAACTGTGGAAATATGTGAGAAATCTGTTGAAATGGCCTCAAGATTCATAGATATTAAAAATGAAATTATACATGTGATGGATGGCTTCGATTTCGTAATTTCATCGCAGGATCTCTACGATCTGGTAATTCTTGATGCATACGACGCATCAGGAATACCTGGAAAATTCCTGAGGGAGGAATTTATTGCCTCTGCCAATAGAATACTTCAGAAAAATGGATTTTTCATAATAAATTATGCCCTTCCACTTCAGGGAAGGGCGATGCTGAAAAATTTTATCAAAACATTGGGAATTTATTTCCATATCTATGCCATTGGGCCTACGTTGATAGAGAACAATATGGTTATAGTTGCAACGGATCTGGATAAGAAAATAATAATGGAAAAATTGAAAAATTCAATGCTTCCAAAAAGGCTGCTCAGGAAGATAATGGAAATGAGGGAAAATATTTAAGCATAATATCCTATTTCCTCATATGGATGGATTTGTAAAGCATTTCAGCACGGTAAAGGAAATGGAGATGGATGGTGGCGCAAGAATCAGATGGCTAATCACCCACAGGGAAGGTGCACAGAATTTCTCAATGAGGTTGATCACAATTCCCAGGGGAAAGGAAACACCTTCACATTCCCACGATTATGAACACGAAATATTTGTAATGGAGGGTAGGGGAAAGGTGCTCATAGGTAATGAGGAGAGGGAAATGGGGGAGGGCGATTTCATTTTTATACCACCCAACGTTTTCCACAGGATGAAGGCGGGCACGGATATGAGGGTAATATGTGTTGTTCCCATAAAGGCAGCAAAGATGATACTCGGTGATTGAAATTGAGGATGATCTTCAGGAAGGAAGAAATAGTTGATATCATAATGGCCACACTTGTTCTATCGTTTGCATTCACCATTGCATTCTTTTCACTCCGTATTACAATGATGCAATTCATCTTCTATTACTCAATATCCCTTCTGGCCGTCTTGACGGGCTTTGTGGGACATGAAATGCTACATAAATACGCTGCCTTCAGGTACAATTATTATGCAGAGTTCAGGAGATGGAACATAGGTCTTCTGATTGCATTCATTACAAGCTTTTTTGGCATAGTCTTTGCAGCACCCGGTGCCACCAATATTTACGGTTACCTGGACAGGAGAACAAATGGAAAAATTGCAGCTAGCGGACCTGCATACAACCTAATACTTGGAATTTTTTTCATTCTCCTCTATTACATAAATATACCCTTCGCCAGCATATTCCTGTTCGTTGGCACAATTAACATATGGCTATCATTCTTCAACCTTTGGCCCATACCTCCCCTTGATGGTTCAAAGGTGATAGGCTGGAGCATTACAGCATATATAATCATGCTAATTGTATCCGGATTTCTCACCCTGAAGTTTATCTTCGGAATCTGATTCTATTTTTTGCATTATTTTTATCATTTTATCCAGGGTTTGGTCAAGTATTGAAAGATCTTCCCCCTGCACCTTCGAGAAAACTTTCATGAAACGCTCCGACATTTCCTTCCTTATTGATGCACATTTTTCCCTTCCCTGATCCGTCAGCTCAACATAGAATATCCTCCTGTCCCTGCCCTTTATTCTCATCACAAGACCCTTTTCCTCCAGTGCGTCTATTGCAAATGTGATCAAAGAATTTGAAAATCCGGTTAATTCTGAAAGCCTGGAGAGGGAGAGCCCGGGCTCCTCTGAAATTTTAAGAAGTATTGATACCTCCGAAATACTCAGTTCGCTTCCCATCTCCATTTTCCTCATTATGTTACCCATTATTCTCTTTAGGAGGAAAAATTTCTTCATTATTTCATTTACCTCCATCCTTTCCTCCACCCCCTTTACCATTTTCAGGCATGTAATGTTCCTCATGAACATACCTTCCACCCATCAGTGCGGAGAAAATTGCACCAATGAGTGTTAATGCTAGAGCTATGTAAATGGAATAGACAAGACCCTTCATAAATGATGGACCTATTACATCCGGGAGGAATGTACTTGAGAGCAGGGCATTTCTAAGGCCTTCTGGAAGTGATGCGACAACTGAAGGTGGTAGGCCGCTCAGTGGATTCATACCCAGGAATGCTCCGAATAGTATTCCGGAAGCGGGTATTGATGAAAGCATTGCAATGAGCTGCGGCGGGGCGTTCATTGAAATTAGGGTGCTCCTCATTGCTGAGGGAAGGTCCTCTGAGAATATTGTAATTGCTATGGAAAAGAATATGGCCATGCTTATTGTGGATGAAATGTTATTTATTGTCATCCTCATGCCATTTGCGGATGCCCTGTCCTTTGAAGAAACAGCATTCATTATTGCTGTTGTATTAGGGGATGCGAATAGACCACCACCAACGCCATTCAGGAATAGTATTGTCTCAAACTCAAGAAGGTTGAAATTATATGGCAGAAGAGTCAGGAGAAATAGACTTATGGCAATGATTATCATTCCTGTTGTGGCGAATATCCTGGCCCCGTATTTATCGGTGAGAGCACCACCGATTGGGCCGAAAATCACCATACCCAGCATCATTGGTAGCATGTATACGCCTGCCCAGAATGGTGTTTCTGTATAGGAATATCCATGGAGGGGTAAATAAATACCCTGCAACCATATTATGACAAGGAACATCACTGCACCCCTACCAAGTCCCGAAAGGAATAGGCTCATGTTTCCATATGAAAATGGTCTTATCTTGAAGAGTGATAGATTGAAGAGCGGATATTCCGTTCTTCTCTCAAAATATACGAAGAGGAATAGGAAAATTATTCCAAATATAAAGGATGCTATCACCCAGGGATTTCCCCATCCCATCTGTGAATTACCGTACGGCTCAAGAGCATATGTGAAACCAAGTGAAACGAGTATGAGTGAGAGTGCTAGGGTGATGTTTCCCATTATGTCCATTGGTACCTTCTGCCTCTCATATACATCCTTCAGCTTGAATATTGACCAGAGTGTTCCCGCAAGTGCGAAAGGTATGTTAACGATGAAAACGAGATGCCAGTCATAACCTGCAAGCATACCGCCAAGGATAAGGCCTAGAAGGGAACCCACTATGAATGCTATCTGGTTTATACCAAGTGCCCTTCCCCTTTCATTCACGGGGAAAGCATCTGTTATGAGGGCTGTGCTGTTCACCATGAGAAAACCTCCACCCACTGCCTGTACCATCCTGAATATTATGAGTAGGAGAGCACCCGTGTTTCCCGTATTACCAGGCACTATTGAAAGTAGAATGGATGCAACTGTGAATATTATGAAACCCCAGGTGTACATCACCCTGCCAAACATATCGCTTATTCTGCCGAATGTGACCAGTATTGTGGCGAGGACTATGGAATATCCCATGAGAATCCAGAGCAGGTATGTAAATTCACCTGGAGCAAAGGGATCTATGCCAAGACCCCTGAATATTGTGGGCAATGTTACCATGACAATATTCATATTTATAGATGCCATCAGCGCACCTAGCATCGTATTTGTTAGCACTGTATATTTGTACTGCATGCAGGGCGAGAATTATTTCAA
>CAYSIM010000017.1:0-13855 GCA_964431165.1 uncultured Thermoplasmatales archaeon
CGGAGTATTTTCCTGAAATTACAAAATCCGTTTCCCTTTCACCTTTCCATATTTCTACCATCTTTCCTTCCATCATTCTGTATCCCAGAACTATTTCCCCATGGACACCTTTCTCGTGTTCAGGTTCTATTATGAATGTGTATGTAAGATTGTAGTTTCTCACCATTTCAGAATATTTGCTATCACTGTTGGTTATTTCTTTTACCCTTTGAAGGTATTCATCACTTCCAAATTTCATCAAAAATCACCTCCAATCTTCACAACTATCTTTCCCTCATCTGGAACCTGGAGCAGCTTTTTGAAACCCATATCCACAATGTGGTTAAGATCTATAACAGATGTGATCATGGATGAAAAGTTTACCCATCTTTTTGATAATATTTCTATTGCATCCTTGAATTCATTATAGCCTTCAAATGAACCTTTTACAGTGAGTTCATTCATTACCAAGGTAAATATATCAGATTCAACGGGGAATTCCGGTATACCCAGTATGATTATTTCTCCACCCCTCTTCACCAGTGTAAAATTGGATTTTATTGCTGAAGGTGATCCTGTTGTATCAAATATAATATCCACCCCATCACCACCCGTCTCCCTTTCAATTAAGGAGAAAATATTCTGCTTTGATGGATTGAGGAAATGCGCATTTTCATTGATATTTTTTGCAATTTCTATCCTTTTTTCCGATATTTCGCTCAGAAAAACTTTGCCTGCTCCTGAAATTTTCATCATCCCCAGTGTTAGAAGGCCTAAGGGTCCTGCACCCTGAATAAGTACGCTTTTACCTGGTTTGAAAGAAGAAATGTTGATGGCATGCAAAATTATGGATAAAGGTTCCACCAGTGTAGCTTCAAGAAGATTCAATTTACCATTTATTTTGAAAACAGCCTCTTTGGGCAATTTTACATATTCAGCAAAGGCACCGTTAATCGTAATTCCTGTCATAAGGGCATTCCTGCAAAGATTTGGTTTTCCACTAAGGCAATAATCACATCTTCCACAGGGAATAAGACTTAAACCAACCACTTCATCATTTATTTCCAAAGAATCAACATTTTTTCCCTTCTTTGCCACTTTTCCAGAAAATTCATGCCCTATTATTATGCCTGGAACATAGTTTCCCGTTTTAAAGGCTGTAAGATCTGAGCCGCATATGCCACAGTATGAAACTTTGATAAGTACGTCATCATCACCTATTTCAGGTATATCCATCTCCTCTATCTTGATTTCACCAGCACCATAGAAAAAAGCTGCCCTCATCAATTTTCAATTAATTTTGTACTATATAAACCATTTCCAGGAATGATCATTATTTTTAAAAAATAGAAAATTTTTTTGGGATGCCCTATTTTAAACACTTTAATGAAAATTTTTAAAATGGATCTATGGTAAAAGGGTAGATATATTTATATATAAGATAATGATCACAGCCTACTTGATAGAATGGTGAGAAATAATGGAAGAGGATGATGACGGCCATCCACCTAAGTGTTTTGAAGAGTTGGCATTTTTGATTTTTTCATTACAGGATATCGATGGTGGTGTGCCATGAGGCCACGTGCAGTGATTCTTGCTGAAGGAGTCTTTGGTTCCACAAATGGCAAAACCGCCCATGGTCTTGTAAGATTTTCAAAAAGATATGAGATCGTGGGTGTGATTGATTCCACATTTGCAGGCCTTGATGCAGGCTATGTTCTGGACGGAAAATACAGGGACATAAAAATATATTCTACGGTAGAGGAGACGCTTCCGCTGAAACCTGAGGTCCTCATAGTTGGGGCCGCAACAGATGGAGGTTATCTACCAAGGGAATACAGACCATTTATAAGGAAAGCAATAATGCTTGGAATGGATATAGTTTCAGGTCTTCACGAATTTCTTAGTGATGATCCTGAGTTTTCACAGCTGGCGGAATCCGCAGGAGTTAAAATAACAGATGTGAGAAAGATTTTCTTGAAGAAACAGGAATTCTTCACAGGGGAGATTGAAAATGTTAAGGCAATAAAGGTGGCAGTACTTGGAACAGACAGTGCAATAGGTAAAAGAACAACAACAATAATGCTCACAGAAACACTGAAGGAGATGGGATACAAAGCCATATTTGTTGGAACAGGCCAGACAGCATGGATGCAGGGTGCAGAATACGTGGCTCTCATAGACGCCATGATAAATGATTTCGTAGCGGGTGGAATAGAGAGCGAGGTGGTACGTGCCTGGAAGGATCACCATCCAGATTTCATACTTATTGAAGGCCAGGGAGGTATACTACATCCCGCCTATCCTGGAGGCTTTGAAATAATAGCAGCTGGAAGACCAGAGGCTATTATACTCCAGCACGCCCCTAAACGTTTATTCTACGATGGATTTGAAAAATATCCAATACCTGATGTAAAGAAATTCATGCAGATAATAGAACTTCTATCCGGACATCCAGTAACAGGTATTACACTGAATACGGAAAGGATGAGCGAATATGAAGTACCATTCTATATAAGGGAATATGAAGAGAAATATGGTGTACCTGTGGATGCACCTCTTTATACAGGTGTAAACAGAATTGCAAGAGCACTTGTTGATATGCTCCAGGAGAAAAAGATAAATGTCTATGCAAGGGGAGGATATTAATTTTCAGCCTTAAGTGTTTCGAAAGAATTGATGTAGAGGAACCACGTATAGAAAAGGAGAGGATAATAACACAAATTACCCTTGATGGCAAACACAGTTTCAAACTCATTTTCAGATATGATGAAAACATAGAGAAAGTGGAAAATATACAGAACATTGCAAGACTTATGGTATCAATGCCCCTCATTAATTACGGCCTTTTTTCTGATGAAATAAATTTTTCATTCCCTCTCTCAGAGAATGATAAAAAATACATTAAGGACAATATGGACATAATCTCCAGGGATATATTTGTAAACAAAATATGCAGGAGAAGGGCAGATTTCATAAAAAAAGAATATCTACCATCTGAAGAGGATATAAAGCCAGAAAATGCTGAGACTAGGGCGAGGATCAACTTTAGTGGAACATCAGACGAAAAATTTACCACAAGCTTTGATCCAGGGAGCGCTGCGGTCCTTTCATCAGGCGGAAAGGAAAGCCTTCTTACATACGGCCTTTTGAAGGAGATGGGTATTGAAGTATTCCCAGTATTTTTCAATGAAAGCGGTGGACACTGGAGAACAGCATTACCTGCCTATAGAGGTATGCTGGAAAATGAGAAGAATACGAAAAAGGTATGGTCCAACATAGATAGATTCTATTTATTCATGCTGGACCATATGAAGATAATCAGGGAGGACCACAGGAAAGTAAAAGCAGATACATATCCCATAAGGCTTTTCATATTCGGTCCCTACATATTTTCCATGCTTCCCATTTTTATAAAGTATGGAATAGGGAACATACTCCTTGGGAGTGAGTACGACGACCCAAGAACGGATTATTATTACCATGGTATAAAACACTAAAACGGTATATATGATGAGAGTGTTGATTTTGATAAATACAATACAAATTATTTCAGTTCAAAGGGATTAAACATAAGGCAGTGGAGCATAGTAAGACCAATAACAGGTCTTGTTGTGGAAAGGATCCTTATAAAAAGGTACCATGATCTATACAGATATCAGAGATCATGCCATTCCTGCCATATAGAGGGAAATGAAATAGTGCCCTGCGGCACCTGTACAAAATGCCTGGGTGTAATATCATTCATACTTGCAAACGATGGAGATCCAAAGGAAATAAATTACAAAGAAAAACACATAACGGATCTGGAGAAAAATATTTCCATATCGCAACTCAGGCTAGATCCAGACGAGAGGGAGCATACATTCTTTTTACTGAATAAAAAGGGATTCAAGCTGGAAGGCAAGGAACATCCACATGTTGAAATGCTTCATTTTGACGATAGAAACTCGCCCATGGACCACATCCCGGAAGAATTCAGGAGTGTTTTTAAAATATACAGGGAATATGTGAAAGGTGCAGTGGCCCTGCAGGGGAATGAATTCGTACCTATTGATTTCTTCTCGATGCTACAATAAGCATTGCACCTATTATTAGGATGGATCCCACTATCTGGGCGATATACATGGATTCTCCTAGAACTGCCATTGAAAAGAAAACACCAAAAACTGGTTCCATGGCAAAAACCATCGATGCCGTGGCGGAATCCACACCCTTCTGCCCTATGTTCTGGAGGAGTATTGCTCCCGTGGTGGCAAAAAGACTTAGGTAGAATATGGAAAAGTATACCCATGAATTGAATGATGCATAAACAGGAAGTACTGGAATGAAAATCAGGGAAAGTGGAACAACGAACATCACCTGGTAAAAAGTAAGGGCTACAGGATCATATATCTTTGAATACTTATCAACAAAAACGACCTGGAAGGAATAGGAAATAGCACTCAGTACAGTTAAGAAATCACCAAGATTCAATTTCATATGGGTATAAAACCCTGTTATTAGAATAAGGCCTGAAAATGCAAGCAAGAGTGCAACACCTACCCTTAAATCGAGCCTTTCCTTAAGAATGAAGAATGCAAGTATGGGTGAAATTATGACATAGAGGCCGGTTATTAGGCTTGAATTTATTGCGCTTGTATAAATTACACCTACTACCTGAAAATAGTAGCCGAAGAAAAGAAATATGCCTATGAATATGCCGGAAAATACAAGACCCCTGCTTGAATTTATTATCCTTCTGGGGAATATGAGGAATAGTGCCAGTGCTCCAATCAGGAATCTTATGGCTATTAATAGAGAGGGGGATATATATACAACTGAGATCTTCTGAAGCGGGAATGTAAAGCCCCAGATTGCAGTTGTAATTAGAAGTTCAGTGATGTACTTTCCCTTCATCACCTTTAACTGTAATGTAATCTGATATTTCAGCTATTTGTTCGAGTGATAATTCTTCTACCCTTTTTTCCCCGTATGGTACATCAATGCCAAGAATTTTTCTTATTGTTTTCCTCCTCTGGGAAAATAGTATCCTTGTTAGTTCGAAGAATTTATTTTCATCAAGAACCTTTAATTTTTTTCTTGGTACTATTTTAACTATTGCGGAATCCACCTCAGGGACAGGATAAAAAGAACCCTTTTTAACAATTCTCAATATTTTTACGTCAGCAAAATAATTTATATTTACTGTTATCCTTGAATATTCAGGTGTTCCTGGCCTTGCCGTGAGTCTCTGTGCAAATTCCTTCTGATACATAATTATGCCCAATTCAAAATCATACTTCAGGAATTTGAATGTAAGAGGTGAGGAAATGGAATATGGTATATTTGAAATTATTTTATTGAAATTAGGAAAATCAACCTTTAGCGCATCACCATATATGAGCGATAGTCTTCCAGATTTTATTTCTTCGCTGAAAATTGCATTTAAATAATCATAATAATCCCTTGATTTTTCTATTGAAATTACACTTGCACCCCTTGATAGCAACTCACCAGTTAAATTACCTGGACCAGGACCTATCTCTAGAATTTTATCATCTTCATTTACATTGCCAGAATCTACTATGAAAGAAATTATTTTTTTATCCTTGAGAAATACCTGCCCCAATCTTCTGCTAGTTTTCATTTTGCCACGAATATCTTGTATTTTATGTCCCTATCCTTTAATTCTTCTATTATTCTTGAAACAATAAGTTTTTCTGGTGGATGAGATAACTTTACCCTTTCTGTGAGATCCTTAAAGTCCTTGAAAGGCCCCTTTTTCCTCTCATCTATTATGGACCACATTGTCTTTTTACCCAGACCGGGGAGTAGTTCCAGCATATGCATTCTGGTTGTGATGGGGGTGGCATTGTTGAAGAAATCCACAAACCTTTTTTCCTGTTTTTTTACTATTTCCTCCAGAACGTATGGCAATTCATTCTGGGCAGCTGTAGTAAGTTCATCATAGGTAATCCTTCTTTTTACATGCTCCACCTTGGTTCTCTTATCCATATCCTTACCTATGTAAACCCTCTCACCTATGGTAATGGTGGTATTTATCTTTGGTATTAGTTCGAAGAGCTTGAACTCATTTTCACCCACTGCAAGTGCAAGTGGAACCCTCCTGAAACTCTTGTAATCGGCTCTACCCTGCGGTAGATAATCCAGTATATAGGCAAAATCTTCCATCTGCCCCTCACTCCTCTTCCTTTCTAGAATGGAGTGTTTCAAGTATTTTCTGAATATCCTCTGGTGTAGGAATTATCTTATCCTTCAGAAAAATTACCCTAACTTCATCTGGTGTTTTTGGCATTATGTCTATAAGCTTTGTTGCATACTTTTCATTCACTATTTCTATCTTCAATAGCTTTTCCCTTATTTTTTTAAGCTCCTTCTCCTTCACCTTGGAAAATTCCTGGGCATGCCTTAAAACATTTTTCTGTATCGGGTTAAGTTCCCTCTGCTTAGATATATCCTCAAGAATTTCACGTACTTCTTCAATTGTCAAAAATTTCCTGTTCATTTTACCTACTGCACCCTTTTAATATGAACAGGTGATGCTACGATTATTTTTTTCACTTTTCCTTCATACAGTTCCACGAGATAGGATCTACCCTGCTTTCCAATAACACTTCCCACCCTGCCCTGAAACCTATGGTGGGGCATGCCTGAATGCTGGGAGGGATCTATGTCTATTACCACCCTATCACCAACATTAAATTCCCTTAGGAAATGAGTAATGGGTGGCATACCCTTCTCTCTCACACTCTTCATCAATTTCATCCCAGAACGCGCCCTGGGACCATGCGACATCTTTGCCATATTCAATCCTCCCTATCGAGTATTTTAACTACATCCAGACTCTCTATTTTTATTTTTTGGTCAATTATTTCCGAAATGCTTGGTCTCGTCCTCCCATTATCACCATGGGCGAGCTCCTTTATATACGTACCCGCATCAGCTATTATCTCTATTTCTGCAATTTTCCCTTTGAGGGAAACAAGCCTTATGGAATGCACCTTCTTTTCCCTGATCCTGTCGGGTCTTCTTCTTATTTCTCTTAATGGGGTTCTCTGATAAATAACTTTTCCTTCAAGCATCTTAAGTAAATTTTTTAATTCTTCTGCTTCAATTTCCCTTTCTAACTCTATTTTAAGCATATACACCTTCCTGCTATTCATGGATTTTACCTTTTTTACCATTTCCCTTCCAGTATACTTCAGATCCAGAACCTCTATTTTTCCTGCACATTTCTCATTTATTTCTATTTCTAGAGAATTGAGATCAACATTCCTTTTCCTTGGCGATTTTATTTCAAGAACGAATGGTCTCCCGTTCCCCAGCATAAGAACATCCACATCTTCCCTTCCAGCACCATGCAGGTAATACTTTTCTCCTAAAAAATGGGAATTGGCTATTTCCCCTATATATTCCTCAACACTCTTCCCATCCCCATGGATCCATCTTGTCTGCGGTATACCCCTCTCAAGCTTCCTGTATCTTCCATAGATGAATATGGGCTTTGGGAGTACTTCGGCAGATTCATAATCAGTATCTATTATAACCGTAACTTCAGGTTCACTGAATGATACATCTTTTTTTATTTTTTCATAAACTGCCTTTCCTATCTCCCTGGAGAGCTCATTCCCTATATCCTCACCCTTGTTTCCATATTTTTCCTGGAGTTTTTTATCCCTCTCGAGAATTTCCTCATTATTCCTCGTTCCTATGAGAAATGTATTGAATTCATAATCCTTAAGTGAAGAAACAACAATATCAGATAGATGGTCTATTTTCTTGAAAATATCCTTGCAAACATAGCATTCATCAGGATAGAGTGATCCTATATCAAGGCCATTCTCCATCGCATACAGTATCCTTATTGCCCTCCCCCTCTCATCATTTGAAAGACCATGGCCCATACTTGCAAATATCCTTCCCAAACAATGGTCGCATAATTTGTTCATTTCCTCAATGAAAAATTCCATAAATACTTTAAATGTTCCAGAATAAATTAATTTTTTTCGAGAATTTTTTAAAAAATATCAGAAGGAACTAAAACAAGAAAAATATTTATTAACAACACATATTGAAATATGTGAATCTTCTCGACATATTCACTCCTGGAAAATTGAATTTCGTCAAGGAAGAGGAGGGATTTGTATGGGAAAATATACTTGTTGAATCGCAGTTACTTGGATTCAAAACATATCTCATATTTGGTAATCTTGTTCCAATAAGGTTGAGGATGCTTTATTCCATGCTATACAGGATGGGAAAGAATGGCCATATTCATGTGAGAAGGGGATTCACATATCACCAGCTTGTAAACATCCTATTGGAGCTTGAAAAGTATTACGATCTCCTCATTTTTTTCCATGACCCTGTTTCATTCAACGATCTTAGGGGGGATGAAAAGCATTCCCTTTTGAATACTGTAGCTCTTCTCATAGCTAGATATGCATCAAATCATAATTCAATATGCATTTTCTCTTCACAGGAACTATTCAAATTTCCTGTAGAGCATAAGGTGATAAGAATGAGGGAAATTGAGGAGGGATGGAGGGTGGAAAGTGAAGGTAAAGTAAGAATTTTTTACAGGGATCCTAGACAGTCTTCGCTCGATTATTTTATGGAGGTGTAAAAATGGGAAGGAATGTGGAATCAATGAGGCAGGAGATTGAAAAAATAATTGCAAGGTGGAAATCCTATGAAAGGGCTATGAAGGAAGAGGATAAAATTTACATGGAAAAGATAATAGAAAATGTGAAAAAACATTCTGGAGAAGCACAGTATGCGCTCTTTGATCCTCTTGAAGCGGTAATTCTTTCAGTATTGATAGAGATGGAGAGGGAAATTGAGGAATTGAAGCATGCTTGTGGAAATTGACGTAGGAAATTACGCACGTTTATGGTACCGTGAAAATGGAAGAGGGATAGAAAAAAGATACCACTTCATTCCAGAATTGTTGGTTGCAGGTAGTGAAAATGTTCTTGAAGAGATAGAATCACTTGAAATGGATGGTGTGGAAAGGATAGAAAGGAAAAGATTCAGTGATGTGGAAGGTGAATATGATGGCATTTCCGTGGGTGTAAGACCATTTAATTTCTTCAACGTTGCAAATACCATAGACAGATACTATAATTATCACAGGGCAAAGCTTTTTAACGTTGATATAAGGTTCAGCGTCAGATTTCTTGCGGAGCAGGGATTATTTCCATTTTATGATGGTAAGGAAAGGTTCAGTGTCATGAATACGGAAGGAATTGAGTTGCTTGAAATAAAGAAGAACGGTGAATACCTTAAAATTGAAAATAGAAGTATTCATATTCTTGATTATAAAAATCTGGAAAGAATTATAGAATCCATTGATCCTGATATAATCATTTTTCCCGGTGCTGATGATGTTTTTAAAAAATTGGTGGAAGTTGCAAAGAAAAGGGGTGAAGAGTTTTACCTGGGTAGAAGGAAGGGCTGGAGAACAGTAGGTGAAAAGGAGTATTTTTCATATGGTAGAGAATACTATAGAACAGGTGCTCTCATACCCATTGGGAGGGGTATCGTGGATCCAGAGACTTCATTCATTTACAAAGAAGGTGGGTTAAAAGGTCTTCTGACTGTTTCAAGGATTTCATCCCTTCCCGTATCATATGCAGCCAGATCCACACCAGGAACGCTTGTTTCAACAATGGAAGTATATGAAGCGCTTAGAAGGGGCATTGCTGTACCTTATCATAAATTCAAAGCGGAAAAGGAAAAAACACTTGAGATGCTTGTAAAAGCTGACAGGGGTGGAATTGTTTACCAGCCAACACCTGGTCTTTATTTCAATGTGGAAGAAATTGATTTTACATCAATGTATCCAAGCATAATAGTAAAGAAAAATCTTTCACAGGAAACAGTAAATGGTGATTGTAATGATTATGATATGGTTCCTGAAATAGGTTACAGCGTTTGCAAAAAGAGAGGATTCCTCTCGGAGGTTCTTTCTCCACTCTTGGAACTCAGGATAAGGACAAAGGCCTTGAAAATGGAGAATCCAGAGATAAAGGGCATTGATGCATCCCTCAAATGGATGCTGGTAACATCATTTGGTTACACAGGCTACAGGAATGCCAAGTTCGGTTCCATTGAGGTGCACGAGGCAATTAATGCATACGCAAGGGAGTATTTTCTGAGGGCAAAGGAAATACTGGAATCCAACGGAAGAAGGGTGATCCACGGAATTGTTGATTCAATAATGGTGCAGGGAGAGGTAACGGATGAAATTCTTAAAGAGATTGAAAATGAAACTTCTCTTCCAATTGAAATATCGGATTCCTATTACTGGGTAAAAATTCTCCCTGAAAAAGGCATCCCCTCAACGGGAGCTCCTGGAAGATATTTAGCTCTAAAGAAAAACAAGGAGTTTAAGGTAAGGGGTCTGATGATGAGGAGGCAGGATACACCAATATTTTTTAAAAAATTCCAGGAAGAGTTACTGGATATTCTGAAGGAAATGATATCCAAGGATCAGGTGGAATCGGTGAGAAAAAGATTACTTGATAAATTCCTGGAATACAAAGGAAGACTTGAAAGAAGAGTGGTGGATAAAAATATGCTCCTTCTTGAAAGAAGGGTGAGCAGATATCCATTCCAATATGTTTCAAGAACAGCCAGTTCCATTGTTCTGGAGGATCTTTATGAAAGAGGTGAATTGAAGAGACCAGGTGAATTTATAAAATATCTTGTCTATTCTGTAAACCCCATAAGGGCAGTTGATGAATCCAGGATTGAAAATGTTGATTATTCAATCAAATTTTACATTTCAATGTTAAGGGAGGCATATGAGGAAATGCTACCGTAAAATATTTCAATAATGTGAATTATGATTAAAACCATGGATGAAAATTTGAAGAATGAGATTATGGAAATTTCAAAGAAAATATACGAATATGCAGAGATAGGCAGTGAGGAAAGGAAATCGTCAAAACTCCTTGTTGATTCTTTAAGATCCCATGGTTTCAGGGTGGAATATCCCTATATGAATAAACTGCATTCAGGGCAGAATGGGGTGAGGGAAAGCCTGCAGTTGGCCTTTTAGCGGAATATGATGCACTTCCAAACGGCCATTCCTGCGGGCATAATCTTATTGCTGCTTGGGCATTCGGCACAGCTGTGTTGCTAAGCAAAACACTTAAAAATGGTAGGATAGTTGTTTACGGTACACCATCTGAGGAAGGCATAGGTAAATACGCGGGTAGCAAGGTGATTTTTGCTGAAAATGGCGCATTCAAGGATGTTGATTTTGTCATAGGTATGCATCCGGATGATGAGTGGAGTGTAGGTGGGAAGGCCCTTGCAGATGTATCTTTTCTTGCCATATTTCATGGAAAATCCTCTCATATGGCGGATGCCCCTGAAAAAGGCATAAATGCCCTAGATGCTGCTGTTACATCCTATGTTGCAATAAACAATCTAAGGGGATGGGCAAAGAATGACAAACATGTGGTTATAGGCATGGTTTTCAGGGAGGGAGGAACAGCAACGAACATAGTTCCTGAAAGGGCTGTGCTAGAAATAGATATAAGGTCATCATCCGGAGAATTTCTCAAGCAGTTGAGGGATAAAATATTCAATCTCCTTCAAGGCATTTCTTCCGCTTATGGAACGGGCCTTGAGATAAAGTATACTTCACCATTATACGAAAATTATCTTTCAAATACAGTAATAAATAATATTCTGCTTGAATCCCTTAAAGAGCTGGGAATAGAGGCAAAGAATATGGATTTGGATACAAAACCGCCATCGGGGAGCACGGATGAGGCCAATGTAAGCAAGGTAGTTCCCACAGGCCACATAGATATAAGGATTGGCTATCCCGGAATACCTGGTCATTCTGATGATTTCAGGGAAGCGGCCAATCCTGAAAAAGCTGGCGAAAGCCTTATAAAGGGTATAATGGCAGCTTCCATTACAGTGGAAAAGATATTCAGCAATCCAGAACTTCTTGAAAAAATAAAAACTAGCTATGAGCAAAGTATCCGTAAATCACAGAGTCCTTGAATACATTAACATATCCAAATCTTTCAAATTGAACTAGACCATTTTCACCTTTCATTATTTCTGGCTCCACCATCCCAGTTTTTGATGTACCATCAGGCATAAGTACCTTGCAATCTATTGAATTTTCAGGTACCCAGTGTATTATGTTCAATTTCTTTATAAGGGAAAGATCATTGTTTACAAATTCCAGATTTTTGCCATTAAAGGTGAAATTACCCAGATCTTTAAGCCTTAACATTTTACCATTTACGAGGGATGAGAAATCATCCTTTGTAATGAAGATGGTGAAATTTTTACCAAGACGGTACACCTTTTCACCCATTTTTACATTGGGATGGAGTGGTATTCTGGCTACGAGTTCTTCATTACTAGTAACATCAATTTTTACAGGGTCCCAGACAAAGAAATATCTTCTAGCAAGGGGATCCACTATTGTTCTGTTGTAGGCAAAAAGATTTTCCCAGGAAAACACTATGTCCACCTCCTTAAGACCTGTATCTATCCAGTATTTCCTGATAGCTTCAGGTGAAATGCCCCTTTTTCTTAGCGCCAGAAGTGTACCCAACCTTATATCATCCCATCCAGAGAAATTACCCTCCTTTATGCCCTTTTTTATTATGGATGTTTTTAGAATTGAATTCTCAATTTTTACCTTTCCATAATGTATGTAAACTGGCTTTTCCCAGCCAAAATAATCGAATATGTAAACCTGCCTGAATGTATTGTTTATGTGATCCTTTCCCCTCAATACATGGGTAAGACCAAGCTCATGATCATCTATGGCCACTGAGAAATTCATAAGAGGATAAACTATGTATTTTTCACCAGTTCTAGGATGCTTTACCCTCCTGATTATTCTAAATGCTGCCCAGTCCCTGATTGCAGGATTTGGATGGTTCAGGTCAGTCTTTACTACATAAACCGCCTCCCTATTACCATACTTTCCGGAGAGCATCCACTCCCATCTCTCCATATGTACGTTTGGATCAAGATCCCTGTCAGGGCAGGGTTTCCTTGAAAGCTTTAACTTTCTCCATTCTTTTTCGTCGCATAATGTAATGTAAGCCTTTCCCATCTCAATGAGCTTCCTAGCGTAATCGTAATAGATTTGAAATCTATCGGACTGTATAACCACTTCGTGGAATTTTACGCCCAGCCATTCAAGATCCTCCTTGATCAAATCATAGGCTGAAATGTCAATGTTCAGTGGATTCGTATCCTCTATCCTCAGTATGAGCCTTCCAGAATATCTTTTTGTGTACTCATCATTGAGTATCGCCATCCTTGAATGTCCTATATGGAGTGGTCCTGAAGGTGAAGGTGCCATTCTCATTACCACCTTTCCCTTTACATCCGGAAGGGGTGGTAATTCTTTTTTCTCCACTATTTTTTTCTTTTCCAGCATTTCAGGTGCAATTTTCTGGAGGAGTGATCTCTGCTCTTCCAGAGTTTTTGAATTTACCTCTTCAACAACATTCTCTATTTCAGGAAGTATTTCCTTAATTTTTCCTTTCAATGATGGATCAAGGGAAATCACCTTGCCCAGGACACTACCGCTGCTTGCCTTTCCTCCATGCTCTATTGCATTCTGGAGCGCAAATTTCAGTACTGTTTCCCTATCCATTTTTTGCAATCCTCCCTTCTAATTCTTTTATGAGTATGTCAATATTCATTCTTTCCTTTGCTGAAATTTTAATGTTTTCAGAATCACTCTTGAAAATGTCCATTTTATTCTCAACAACTATTATTTCTTTTTCTAGCATTCTTTTTATTTCTTCAAGAAGTGAAAGCTGCATTTTTATTGGATAACCACAGGTTTCACTTGGGTCAAGAATGAAAATTATTA
>CAYSIM010000018.1:0-13690 GCA_964431165.1 uncultured Thermoplasmatales archaeon
GAAAGATAAATGTGATGATAGTGGCAACAGGTGTAAAATCAAAACAGATTCTTGGAAAGATAAATGAGGAAGAATTAAGGCAAAGACAGGGTGTGGACATTATAAGATAATTTTTAATTTATATAAAATCAATTTTTTATTCAATATGATTACTCAAATGAGTAAAAATTAAATTTACTGAAAAATTTCGGTCAATAGAAAATTTTAAATTTTTTTATTATTTCTTATCTTCGATGGAAGAGAGTGAAAGAATAGAGGAATACCTTGAAATGATATACAGACTGGAGCTGCAGGGAAAAAGAGCAAGTACTGTGGATCTAGCGGAGGCGCTGAACGTTTCACCATCCAGCGTTACAGAGATGCTGCAAAAACTTTCTGAGAAAGGTTATCTCGAATACACATCCTATAAGGGCGTTTCCCTGACGGAAAAAGGTAGGGAAATAGGAAGGAAGATACTTGAAAGGCATAGATTGATTGAGGAATTCCTTAAATTCATAAATGTTAATGAAAGTAAAATACACGATCTTGCCTGCAAGATAGAGCATGTTATTGATGATGAAGTTTATAATGGAATATCCAGCCTTCTTTATAAGTACAGGCAGAATGGGAATCTGAAACTACTTTCAGAACTTTCAGAAGGTGATACAGCCTATGTTGTTACAGTTCATGGCGATGATAGGATGGTAAAGAGGCTTATGGACATGGGCTTCGTTATAAAAACACCTCTAATGGTGAAAAGATCCCTTGGTAAAAGGGGACCCATGATAGTTTCCATAAAGGGTAGTGATATTGCCATTGGTGAGGATATAGCCAGTTCCATTGTGGTGAGGAGGGGATGATCCCCATACAGGTGGAACCAAAGAAAATTAAGATTGCACTAGTTGGAAATCTGAATGTTGGTAAGAGCGTAATATTTAATTTTTTGACGAAAAAGCATCAGAAGGTGGCTAACTGGCCTGGGAAGACGGTGGAGGTGGCAAGTGGTGAAATAATATATATCAATAGAAAAATAGAGATTGTGGACCTTCCTGGGGTGTATTCACTCAGCACATATACTCCAGAAGAAGAGGTAACAAGGGAATACCTTTTAGAGGAAAAACCCGATGCTATAGTGAATGTTGTGGATGCCTCCATACTTGAAAGGAATTTATACCTTACACTCCAGGTGCTGGAACTTGGTATTCCCACCGTTATATGCCTTAACCAGGTGGATCAGGCAAGGAAAAAGGGCATAGACATAAATTCTTCACTTTTAGAAAAAAAGCTTGGTGTGCCAGTGCTTGAATGTGTAGCCATATACGGCAAAGGTATAAATGATATGGTAAGGAAAGCCATAGAGGTGGCGGAGAAGAATTCAAGGCCCAATGTTATCAAATTTCCAGATGAGATTGAATCAAGAATTGAATTGCTTGAAAAAGAGATACCAGAAGATACTTATTATAGCAGAAGATGGTATGCTATTAAATTACTTGAGAACGATAGATTTATAAGGGAATTATTTTCAAACAATGAAAAAATAATTAGAAGGACCAGAGAATTAATAGATGAAATTGAAAGGATCCATAATGAAAATGTTTCACACATTTTTTCAAGCTACAGATATGCACAGGTGGGGGAAATACTTGAAAATGTGCAAAATTTCACACCACCTTCAAGAACAAGATTAATTGAAAAGATAGAAAACCTTACTGTACACAGATACCTTGGTTATGTATTCCTTATAATTTCCATTTTTGCCATCTATGGAATAGTTTTCTTCATAGGTTCTTACATAGCATCACTTTTCGATTATGCATTTGAAAATCTCAATAATTTTTACTTTTCATATTTCGGAAAAAATGAAATCACTAATCTAATATGGGATGGTCTTATAGGTGGTGGTATAGGAGCAGCACTGCAGATCGTTTTTTCCTACATCTTCCCCCTTTTTATTTTGCTCACAATTTTAGAAGATTCGGGCTATCTTCCAAGAATGGCATACCTTATGGATTCATTTATGATGAAAATGGGTGTGAATGGAAAGGCGTTCCTTCCCATAATGCTCGGATTCGGATGCAATGTTCCGGCATGCATATCCTGTAAGATACTTGAGAATAAAAAGGAAAGAATAATAGCATCCTTTCTCGCATCCCTTGTCCCGTGTTCCGCAAGAACTGTTGTAATACTTGGTGTTGTTGGATATTTCCTTGGTATACAGTACGCACTCCTCCTCTATCTGCTTGATTTTATTTTAATATTTATAGTGGGAAGAATTTCGTCAAAATTTTTCAAGGAAAAGACATATGGAATGATCCTCGAAATACCTTCATTCAAAAGACCGATGATAAAGAGTGTTATAAAGGAAAGCTGGTACAGGGTAAAATCATTCTTTGTTGTTGCATTGCCAGTAATAATTAGTGGAAGCTTTTTGATAGCATTGCTTGACCTGTATGGAATACTTAATATCATAAATGGCTATCTTACACCCGTCACAGTTGAATGGCTTGGTCTACCTTCAATCACAGGCTTCCTTCTCATATTTGGATTTCTAAGAAAAGAAATGACCGTTATTATGCTTGCGGCATTCCTGGGAACAACAAATTTTGCTTCAGTTTTAACACCTGTTCAAATGTTTGTTTTTGCATTCGTTGTTATGATATATGTACCCTGTGTTGCCACAGTGGCTGCCCTTATAAAATATTCTGGATGGAAAGCAGCAGCCATAATCTCCCTCAGCGAAATATTCATGGCTATTGCCCTTGGAGGAATATTATATAGAATTTTACTTTTTCTGGGCTTTACCTGACATGATTGACATTGGTACAAGTATTATACCCGCTAGAAAGAGAACAAGACCGGCCAGAGTTATAGAACCATATTCCAAAAGTACGCCTATACTGATATAGTTTATTGATGCCTTTGGAGTGTAGTTTGAAAGTATGAAAACAATATATGAACCATTTTCAAGATCATATATTGCTTCATGGTCGGTAGTTTCTATAGGTGATATTGAAATATTCTCAAGTGACACATTTTTCTGATAATATGAATAATTTATTACACCGCATTTCTCCCCTCCATGGGATATTATCAATAACGTGTCCTCATTTATTTTTATTTCATCTGAAAAGTATATAGAATTACCTGCATAATTCCATTTGTTTGTGGAATGTATGTTTTCAATTATTATGTAAACGCTAGTACCCATCATTATTATTCCCAGAATGAGAATCGTCGTACCGCCAAGGAGAAGCCTGTTTTTCATTCAAATTAAGTGTATGAATATACTTATTTCAATTTTTTTGTTCAATCTATATTTTTTGAAAAATGAAAAGTTATTATAGAACTATTTTGATGCAATTTTATGAATAAAGTAGCCATAGTGGGTATAGGTCATTCAAAATTTGGAAAGAGGATGGATGTTTCAATGAATGAACTTGCCTGGGAGGCTGTGAAGCCTGCACTTGATGATTCTGGTCTTTCACAGGATGATATAGAATTTTTTTCCCTGGGAAATCTGGGTTTCTGGAGCGAGGAATTGCTCCCTGCTGTTACAGTTGGTGAATACTGCGGTCTTAAATCTGGAAGTTTGAAAACTGAGGCCGCATGCGCCTCAGGAAGTGCTGCATTGAAGGTGGCTTACGATTCAGTTCTCTCTGGAAATTCAAATATAGCCATGGCGATAGGTCTGGAAAAAATGTACGATTCACCCAATCCTACGGTAATAGAGCTCATTGGAAGGGCAGGCAATTATTTCTGGGAATTTGAGAATTTTGGACTCACGTTCCCGGGGTATTATGCACTTTATGCTACGAGGTACCTGCATCAGTACGGTGCAAGGGAAGAGGATCTTTGCCTCGCATCAATAAAGGCACACCATTACGGTGCACTGAACCCATATGCACAGTTCCAGAAGGAAATAAGCATGGATGAATGTTTGCATTCAAAATACATAGCCTGGCCGCTAAAACTCTACGATTCATCCCCGATTACGGATGGTGCTGCGGCTGTAATACTTGCTTCTGAAGAAATAGCGAAAAAAATTACGGATACACCTATTTACATAGAAGCACAGGGATATGCAACAGGCAGTGCTAACCTGAGCAGGAGGGACGATTTCACAGGACTAGAGGCCTCCAGAAGGGCAGCAAAATTGGCCTACAGGAAGGCAGGTATTCACGATCCAAAGGTAAGCTTTGATCTTTTCGAAGTGCACGATTGCTTCACAATAGCGGAGGTGATGGCTTATGAGGACCTCGGTATAGCGGAGAGGGGAAAAGGAATAGATCTTTTAAGAGAGAAACAGACATACCATGATGGAAAATTTCCCACAAATGTGGATGGGGGTCTGAAGGCAAAGGGGCATCCAATAGGCGCAACAGGTATAAGCATGGCTGTGGAAATAACAAAACAGTTGAGGGGAGAGGCTGAAAAGGGAAGACAGGTGGAAATTAAGAAAGGAAGAGCAATTTCACACAATGTTGGTGGTACTGGGCATTATGCCTACGTGACAATTTTCTCCAGGGGTGATTGAAATGGATGAAATTTTCTTCGATAGAAGATCCCTTGAACTCAAGTACCAGATACCTGTGGGAAAAATTTCACAGTTTTTTAAGGGACTGGAAAATGGAAAAATAATGGCAACCAGATGCGTGGAGTGCGGTGAGATTTATTTTCCACCACAGGCAAGTTGTCCAAAATGCAGGGAAAGCAGCATAGAATGGATTGAGCTAAGCGGTGATGCAGTTCTGGAGACATTTACAGTGATAAATGTTAAACCAACATCATTTTCAAAATATCCTGATTATGTGGTGGCAATAGGGAAGATGAAGGAAGGTGTAAATGTGCTTTCATGGCTAAATATAGATGGAATTGAAAAAATAAGGATAGGTATGAAGATAAAGCTCAAGGTGGTGAAGAGGGAGGATTATTACACATACGAATTTTTCCCAGCGGAATAGTTATCGCTCCATGAATTTTTTCATCCCTTCCTTGAAACTTTTTTCCGTTGATAATTCTATTAATTTTTCCAGTGACACATTAAGATTCTTATTCTCCCTACCCATATTAATAACTTCCTTTATCTTTTCAATTGTTTTTTTATCCATACTCTCTAATTTCCTTGCATATTCATAATATGCCCTCTGAAGATTCTTTTTGTCCATCAAAATATCCACCAAGCCCAGCGATAATGCTTCGTTTGCAACCATCTCGTCACCGGTGATAATGTACCTGACAATTTTTCTACCCAGAAGTGAAATTCCAAGCGTAGAAGCAACAGGTGGTATTGCACCTATCCTTGATTCTGAAAATGCAAATCTTGAATCATATGATGAAAGGACAATATCCAATGTAAGAAGCATTTCAGCTCCACCCCCATAGGCAAATCCATCCACAAGGGCCACAAGGACAATTTTGCTTTCAAGAAGCTTCTGAAATGCATCCTTCACCCTTGAAAAGAAATTGTGAGCATCCTTCTCGTTAGAAATGGAATACATGGACGGTATGTCATCACCCGTGCAGAATGCCCTTCCATTACCCGTGAAAAATACGCATTTTACTCCATCATCCTCTGCAATCTCCATTGCTTTTCTTAAAGATTCCCAAGAGCCGAGATCGAGTGAGTTCATCTTTTCAGGCCTGTTGAATGTGATGAATGCATGATTGCCCCTTTTTTCATATATAATCCCATGAAGTTCCACCTTCCTGTACGGCCATTCATGGAAACCCTTTCCACTCTTCATTCCCAGCCTTCCACTTTCCACCAGGGATTTGAGTAATGGATCCGGTTCCATACCAATTTGCTTCAATATTTCAACCACCTGATCTAAACCGTATCCATCCGCCATCCTCAATATACCTTCCCTGTAGCCCATTCCCATGGTCTGCCCCTTCTCAACCTCCTCAATGGTTGCTATGCCATGGGATATTATCCATGATGCTTCATTTATGCCTGGCGATATTATTTCAAGGGGATCTATGCTATATACTTCCATGTTTGGTATATTAGCCCTGGAATATTTTCCCTCGTATCTATAGAAACCTTCACCAGATTTCATTCCAAATTTTCCTTCCTTCACCTTTTCCTGGAGTATTTTGTGTTCTCCCACTGGAAAACCCCTCTTTCCAATTTCTTTGAATACACTTAAGAGAACATCAATGCCTATGAAATCGAATAGCTCGAAGAATCCCATTGGAAGCATTAGCCTGTACTTTGCCACAGAATCTATATCCCTTATGCCTACACCTTTTTCCGCCATATTGAGAACGTAATCGAATATCCTCAGGTTTATCCTATTAACAACAAAACCTGGAACATCCCTCTTCACAAATATTGTTTCCATGCCCATGGACCTTGCTAGTTCCATTGTTTTTTCAACAGTTATGCCAGATGTTTCACTTCCAGGAATTATCTCCACAAGTCTTATCAGGGTAGGAGGATTAAAGAAGTGCATTCCAATTAAATTGCCTTTATTTTCAATATATGATGCAATGTCATCTATTGGTATGGATGATGTATTTGTGGCCATGATTCCATGAAATAATTTTTCAATTTTTTTAAAAACTTCCCTTTTTACAGAACTATCCTCCACCACGGCCTCTATGGCAAAATCAATACCCTCAGGAATTTTTTCCAGGGAATCAATTAATTTTACCCTTCCCAAGATATCTTTCAAATCAGAATTTAATTTTCCTTTTTTTGCAAGGTTTTCAATGGACCATTTTATTGATTGATATGCCTTATCCAATATTTCTGAATTCAGATCGTTGAGATAAACTTCCTTTCCTGCGAGGGCACAAACGGTGGCAATACCCCTGCCCATCGTGCCTGCTCCTACAACAAGAATCTTTTCCATAAAAAAACATGGGAACACAAGTTAAAAAAAATTTCCTGAAAAGATTAAAAGTATGTTATTCATTTACCCCAAATATGATAGTTATAATCGGCTTAGGTACAGCTGGCGTTTATGCCACAAGGTGGATATCCCAACTGAACAGAGATGAGGAGATCACCATTATAGAAAGGCATTCCTATGAATCATATTCACCATGCGGTATACCTCTTATGTTTGAAAAAGGCGATGATTTTGAAAAACTCAAGCATCCTTTCCCGAGAACAAAGAGGATCAATGTACTTTTGAATTTTGAAGCTATAGGTATAGATACACAGAGAAAAATTGTAAAGGTAAGGCAAGTGAAAACAGGTGAAGAAAGGGAAATAGTTTATGATAAGATTCTTTTTGCAGGAGGGGCCGAACCCCTTGTACCCCCGATAAAGAATGCAAGGGAATACCTAAATAGAGGCGTTTTTGCAGTAAAAACCCTCGAGGATGCAGAAAGGATTAAAAATTACATCAGAGAGAATAATGTGAAATCTGTGGCAATAGTCGGTGCTGGTGCAATAGGTCTTGAAATGGCCAATGCCATGCTCATAAACGGTCTTAAGGTGCATGTTTTTGAGATGTTTCCGCAGGTTTTTCCTAGAGCTCTGGATCAAGAAATTGCGGAAATAGTTCAGAAATTTGCCCAGGGTATAGGAATGGAATTACACCTTTCCACAAGGGTGGATGAAGTAGCCGTGGAAAATGGCACTGTTAAGGGAATAATTTCATCCGGCAATTTCTTCCCATCAGATGCTGTAATAATGGCAACGGGTGTAGTACCCAACACCACCATACTGAAGGACATAGTTCAGATGGAGAAAAATTTCATAATTGTTGATGAAAAAATGAGGACATCCATGGAAGGAATTTACGCCGCAGGTGATTGTGTAATGGTAAAAAATGCCATTGACGGCTCAAAAACATCCATACAGCTTGCCACCACAGCCGCAAAGCAGGGTATAGTGGCAGGAATAAATATGGCGGGTAAGGAGGCAGTTTACACGGGTGCCATAGGTTCCTTCGTCTCAACAGTTGGTTCACTTGAAGTGGCTGCAGTAGGTCTAACAGAATCTTACGCGAAGGAAAAATTTGATGTTTTGAGCGCAAGGGCAAAGGCACTGGATAAGCCTGAATATGCTGGTGGCGAGGAAATAGTACTCAAGGTTGTTGCTGAAAGAAAAACTGGGAGAATACTGGGTGCGCAAGCTGTAGGTAAGGGTGCATCATCCACCATAGACATAATTTCAATGGCCATCAGGAAGGGAGCAACTGCCCAGGATTTGAGTGCTGTGGAAATATCATACTGTCCTGCAGTATCAGATTTATATGATGTGATAAACATGGCGGGTGATCTACTCCTGAGGAAAATTTCACCAGAAAATTATAGATTCTGAAGCCTGAGCTTCAGCTCACATGCTTTGCATATTTTACCGGGCGTAGGATCTCCACATATTTCGCATCTGTTTAATTTAAAATTTTTATAATTTTCCATGAGAAGTGGCTTCAGGTTATCAAAGGTTGAAACTATTGCATGCCTTGTCCCCGGACTCCTCGATTCCCACTCATCTATGGCTTTCCTGAATTGATTCCTAAGTGCAAGATCAGCGTATGGGCAGGTGCCATGGTAGAATTCTATATTGTTCAGAATTGCATAAAGGAGCACCTCCTTTTCAGGAATTGGTCTTAGTGGCTGTATTCTAGGTACGAGATCCTCCTTCACTATGGAATGTGGGCCCAGCCTTGCAAGCCTGTCCAGGTCACCCCTGGCAAAATTCATTATTATGCTCTGTGCAGTATCATCAAGGTTCAGGCCAGTGGCAACGTAATTTGCTTCGAGATCCCTTGCTGCTCTATTGAGGAGAGAACGTCTGAATACTCCACAGTATGTGCAGGGTATTAGTTCCCTATCAAGGGATGATATTTCATCTATGCTTTTTCCAAAATGATCCTTTATACTGTATATGTAATGCTTAACATCTATCTTCTTCAAGTAATTCCTGAGAACCTCAATTGCCCTGTCCCTATAACCTCTTATTCCCTCATCAACTGTTACTGCAATGATTTCAATATCCTTCCTCTGTGAAAATATTTTTTTAAGAAGATAAACGGTGGTGGTACTGTCCTTTCCGCCTGAAGTACCTACCACTATCCTGTCACCAGGCTTCAGGTCCACCTGTTTCCTCAGCTCATGCTTTACCCTTCTTTCAAGGAACTCTATGAAGTGCTCCTTGCAAAGATGTTCTCCGTTGTACCTTATGAATATTACCGCATCTTTACCGCACCTGGAGCACTTCATGGGGCAGTGAAAGGAATTTTTATATATTGTTTTTGCCTTAATTAAAATAATGGAAGTTTCCAGAGGAAGCGAACTTGAAAAAACTGTAATGGGCATGATCGAAGGTTTGAAGATGCTGGGCCTCACCGAATACGAAGCAAAGGCTTTCATGGCACTCATACTACTGGGTGGTGGTGAGGCGGACAATGTTGCTGAATTTGGAAAAATACCCAGGACATCTGTTTACAAGGTATTGGATTCACTTGAAAAAAAAGGGTTTGCAAAGATGATACAGGGAAAGCCCAGGATATATAAACCTGTGGATCTTGAAATACTTGAGGAAAGATTTACAAGGTACGTGAAGGATCTCTTTTCACATTTGAAGCTAGCACAGGAAATGTACGGTGAAAAGGGTGAACCTCAGCTTGTTTATACAATGTATGGCAAATCAAATGTACTTAGAAAAATAGGTGAAATAATAGATCAATCTGAGAATGAAATTTTGCTATCATCACCAAAACTCGGTGAAATAAGAAAGGAACTTGCTGAACAGATTAAGAAGGCAATAACAAGAAATGTGAAGATTGTTGTTGTAACATCTAGAACACAGAGACCACCAAGGAATACAGAGGTTCACTATAAGGAGGGATTGATAGCAACGGATATAGTTTCTGATGGAAAGAGAGCCCTGATAGCGGATGCTGAACTTGCAGCCTGTGGTTATTCAGATAACCCGGTGCTTGCACAGCATTTGAAACATTTCATAGAAATACTGCTCTACAGCTGAATATATTTCAGGTATGCATTTTCATTTAAATAAATGCTCATACCAATACCCCTCATTCTTTTACCATTGAGATAAATTTCATTTGCTTTGAATTTTATAATACCATTTCCAAGAGTGTCTCCAATCTTTTCACCCATTAAAAATGGTTTTTCAGTTCCTATTAAAAGGCCGTAACCGTAATGTGGATAACCTCCATCTATTATGCCAAAATCGCCTGCACCATAAAAATTACCGCATTTCACTGGCTTTATTTTCCTTAAAATGTATGTACCCCTGTCCACATATTCTTCCAGGGGCATGAATTTGCCTTCAGGTATGCATAGTGGAATTTTTAGCTCAATACCTCCCCTTGCCCTCAGAAAATCGTTCTTTGGCCTTATTTCAAGATGTATGTGCGGATCTGACCATGGCCTGAAATATGGGGATTTGTAGAGTTTCCCTAAAATCTCGCCCGCCTCTATTTTTTCATTCAAACCAACATATGGTTTTATATGTAACAATTTAACATAACTGTTACCTGCATCAATTACTGTAACATGCTCCTCCATGGAATTTTTCCTCATCAAATGAACATCATGGTAGATCACCTTACCTGAAACAGGTGAATACATATCAACAAAATCCCTTGAAGAGGGAAAAATATCAATGGCCTTTAATTCTCTATGCGATAGAAAGGGTGAATTGAGGAAAGTGATGAATGAATCCTCCCTGGCGAATATTTCAGTACCTGAAGCATATGCCACCCTTATCATCACACATGGGATAATTTTAATATTCTTTATTCTTTCCAGAAAAAGGATGTTTGATCTCGCACTTCTACATGCGCCAAGCATATACGATTTCAGGAAAAGAGAAAGGGATTATGGGCCCGTGAGCGATGTGATACCTTCGACACCCATATTCGAAATGTATCCAATCGGTTTCGTTAGTATACTGAGCCAGCTCATTCCCGATGGCTATAGAGTAAAACTGGAGAATCTGGCGGTGGAGATGCTGCTGAATAAAAAATTTGATGTTGAAAAAAGGATCAGGTCCTTGAATGCTGATATATTCTCAATAGATCTTCACTGGCTTCCACATGTGCACGGTGCCCTTAATATAGCAAGGATGGTAAAAAAATACCATCCTGAAAGCGGTGTAATGCTTGGTGGCCTTTCATCCACCTATTACCATGATGAAATAATGAGGGATTACGATTTCATAGATTTCATTCTTTTGGGTGATACCACAGAACCATTCGTTCCCATGCTCATAGACTCATTCCAGAATGGAAAATCTTTTGAAGAAATACCAAACCTTGTCTGGAGGGATAATGGTAGAATAAAGGTGAATAAAATTGTGCCACCCGAGGATTATATAAATAAGGTGAAGCTTGATTATAAATATATCATAAAACAATGCATCAGAAATTTCAGCGTGACACCATCACTACCATATTCAGACTGGATAATTTCACCATCAGGAATGACATTCATACAGAAGGGATGCCACCATAACTGCGTAATATGCGGTGGTTCTAAGTTTGCATACCAGAATTCCTATTTCAGGAAAAGTGTTTCCTATAGGTCGGTGGATATTGTTCTTGATGACCTTCAATCAATACAGGAGAATTTGGGCGCGCCTGCATTCATAATTGGCGATATCCATGAGGCAGGGAAAAAATATGAGGAGGAACTCCTGAATGGAATCAGGGAAAGGGGTATAGATATACCCATAATGTTCGAAATTTTTAACCCTGCCCCTGAATCATACTACATAAACCTTGAAAGAAATGTTTCAGAGTACACAATAGAGATTTCACCAGAATCGTCCGATGAAAAGGTGCGTGCATTCGCAGGCAGGTATTACAATAATAAGGGTCTGGAGAAAACAGTTGAATATGCGAAAAATCATGGTGCAAGAAAAATGGACATTTTCTTCTCAATAGGAATCTCTCATCAGACAAGGGAAACTGTTCTTGGTGACATAAAATACATGGAAAGAATGTACGATTCATACGGTGGCTGGATCCATCTCTTCACATCACCCATAGCACCTTTCGTTGACCCTGGTTCACTTGCATTCGAACTTCCGGATAAATTCGGTTACAGGATATTTGCAAGAACACTCAGGGATCATTACAACCTCCTGGAGAATTCAAAATCCTGGGTAGATTCCTTGAATTATGAAACTGAATGGCTGAGCAGGATAGATATAGGGAAATTGAGTCTAGAAGCAGGATTCTTAATTGCAAAAATGAAAAAGGAAAGGAACCTTCCAGGATCAAACATAGATCTGGAGACCATTGAAAAATTCATGAACAGTATGTCCCACGACGGCGCAAACCCTTTGCCGAGGAATTACATAGGACCCATAATATACGAGAAGGATGAACTCGTATGGTCAAAGAATGTGAAGATAAAAAATATAAACTGCTTTTTCGTGAATCTTTACAGGAACATTCTCAGCATGACAAAGAAATGATTTATGGTTTCAGATACCTTGTAAGAACAAGCCTCATGGCTTCAGAAGTACCAAGGCTAAGCGTTGTATTGTGCGCATCCCTGGCTAGCCTTTCCATCACAGTACCCCTTGTATAACCATATCCACCCATTATTTCAACACCATTCTTAACGTGCTTCAAGAGGGCTTCACTCACAAATAATTTTGTGGCAGCAGCGTTTAAACCTACCTGCATGTTCCTGTCTATTAGCATTGCAGTGTTGTAAACCATGAGCCTGGATGCTTCAAGATCTGTGAGCATATCAGTCAGATAGTTCTGTATAAACTGATAGTTTATTATCGTATTTTCCATACTCTTCCTGTAGCTAGCAAATTTTACTGCCTCTTCATATACCCTCTGCAACATGCCAAGGGCAAGTGCAGAGATGTTCACTCTTCCCCTCTCCAGGACAGATAATGCCACCTTTATACCCTCATTTTCCTTTCCTATCACCCTCTCAGGACCTACCGGTGCACCGTTGTACTGTAAGCCTGCTATTGCAGAACCCCTGAAACCTGTCAGGTGTATTTTTGGACCTACCCTGAAATTTTCAGTATCCCTGTCCAAAAGGAATGCTGTGATACCCTTACCCTTAAGCTCAGGTGCCGTTTTTGCAAACACTATGAAATATGATGCAACAAGGGCATTTGTAATAAAATATTTTGATCCGTAGAGGTAATATTTTCCATTCTCCTTCTTGGCTATGCTCTTTATGCCAGCTACATCCGTTCCACCTGTAGGTTCAGTGAGAGCAAATGTACCCACCTTCTTCCCCTGAACCACATCCTTTAGAACCTTTTTCTGTTCCTCTGTTCCAAATAAGAGTAAGGTGGCATCGAAGAGGCTTTCCACCTCCATTATGAAGGCACTGTTTGGATCTACCCTTGCCACCTCTTCGATTGCTATAACTAGCTTCATCCTGTTTGTTCCGGCACCACCATATTCCTCAGGTATTCCAAGACCTAAAAGACCCTCTTCAGCAAGTGCCTTCAAAGATTCATGTGGGAACTCCTCCTCTTCATCCCATCTCATTGCATTTTTTTCCAGTGTATTTTCACAGAATTTTCTTACTTTACTCCTGAATTCTTCATATTCCTGTGGAAGAAATGCTATCATGTTCCACACCTTAAATGAGAAATAATTTTAGTGTATTTTATTGTTTTGAAATCAGCTACTCATTGTTAAACCCATAACCCTTCTATTAATCATCAGAAGATGATTAATAAACAAAAAAATATTAAGGAGTTCGAATTCTGGATAATTCCATGAAAAGGGACCTCGTT
>CAYSIM010000019.1:0-2982 GCA_964431165.1 uncultured Thermoplasmatales archaeon
GGAGTAGGATCCGCCACATATGTTGTAGCTAAACTGGGTAAATATTTAGGATCATGTGCAGGAAGTTCCTGTCCATGCACATGTATAGATATTTCAGCAGGTGCATCCAGAATTTCTGAAGCTTTCTTTACTCCAAGATTGAGTATTCTAGCTATACCCTTATTTTTAAGCAAAAATTCTATCATTTTTACAACAGCATCCCCATCGCCCCATTTTAGTTCAAATCCAAGATCCTCCTTTTTCAATATACCCAATTCATAGCACTCCATTGCAAATCCTATTACTGCACCAAGGGAGATTACATCGTAACCATGTCTGTTGGCAAGTTCGAAGGAATACTCTATTGAATCAAGATCTCCGTTTAAAAGAAGACCTCCAAACATACCAGAGCCTTCGTATTCCAGCCTATGCCCATATATTTCACCATATTTGGTGTTCTTTTTAACTATTGCACCGCATGCAACGGGACAAGAGGCACAGCCATAACTTCTTACATTATCTTTTATCACCATTTCACCGCTTAGTGAACTTGCCTTCTCTTCGCCGAAATCAATGATACCTATGCCCTTCCAATTTTTTATTGGGGTATCTCCTGAAAGGTGAGAATATTCGTTTCCTCCCGTGGTACCATATTTATGCCACCTTTCCGCCGCCTTATTTTTTCTGGGATTCATAATCTCTAGAAGATTTTTGTTGATTTCCAAAAGCTTTTGTTTGTTGTATATTTTCACTTCTTTGGTTCCCTTTGCCACCAGCGCTTTAAGTTTCTTGGAACCCATTACTGCTCCCAGACCAGATCTTCCTAGGGCCCTTCCTCTATCGGTTATTATTGCGGAGATCAACGATTGATTTTCACCCGGCTCACCTATTACGAGAACTTGTGATCCCTCATGTTTTTGTCTTAACTGGTTTTCAGTGTCCAATGAACTTTTACCCCAGAGAGTTGAAGCATCAAGTATTTCAACATTATTCTCTATTAAAATGTAAACAGGATCCTTAGATCTTCCTTTTATGAATACTGCATCATATCCTGTCCTTTTTAATTCAGGCCCTATGAAACCACCCACATTGGAATCACCCCATGTACCTGTCAATGGTGACTTGGACGCGGCCATCATCCTGCCAGCCATTGGCACACCTGTTCCGTTAAGAAAACCTGGCAAAAATGCAAGATAATTTCCTGGACTGAGAGGATCCGTGAATGGTGGCATATTTCTGTAAATGTACCAAACACCCAGTCCATAGCCGCCAAGAAAATTCCTGTATATTTCATCAGCTATATCGATGTCCTTTATTTTACCACTACTTAAATCAATTTCAAGTGCTCTACCAAAATATCCAAACATATCTACTTAAATTTCTACAAAGATAAAATTTTTATTGTTTCCTTATTTTTTTTATTTATGGAAATAGAACATATAGATGGAAATACCTATTATGTCCCCGGACCAACGTCTATAGGCATTTATTTGGAAGATGATTATGCAACAATTATTGATACTGGTATAGACGAAAATAATATAAGAAAGGTATTTAACAACCTAATGGAGAGGGGTATAAAAATTAAACGTGTTTTAAATACACATTCCCATGCTGATCATACTGGGGGTAATTATTTTCTTGAGAAAAAAGGTGTAACTGAATTCTATGCTAGCAATAATGAAGCAATTTTCATAAAAAATCCAATGCTCATTCCATCATTTTTTTATGGTTCCTTACCGCCCCAATTCCTGATGACAAAAATGATTATGCCAGAAAAAATTGTTTCAGAGATAAAGACCGATTTTCCTAAAATTATGGATACGATGGAACTCCCTGGACATTCCTGGGGGATGGTGGGATTCATAACACCTGACTGTGTGTTTTTCATTGCAGATGCTCTTTACTCAGAAGAAATAGTTGAAAAACATCCTCTTCTATTTCATCTTGATACAGAAGAATTCCTGAAGAGCATGGAAAGGGTGGAGGAAAAAAAATGCGAACATTATGTACTTTCCCATGGAGGGATTGTGGAAAATCTTTCAAAAATCAAGTTAAAAAATGCAAAATCAATTGAAAATATTATAACTTCAATTCTAAACAGCGCTCCGGATTTTGCTGAAAATATTTATTCAAAATTACTTGATGAAATTAAAATTAAAAATACTTGGGAATATTATTTAAATAAGGTACCTTTTAACTCAATAATCAAGTATCTTTTCGTAAAAGAAAAAATAAAAATTTCGTTAAAAGAAAATAAGATTTTCATAGAAAAAATTTAAAAAATTTGCTACCAAGAGAAATGAAAAATGGAATCAAACTTGGTTCAAGTGCTAACTTTTTAGCCAAGATTGAAGGTCTATCTATATCTCCGTATTCATTTATCATTTCAATAATTCTTTCATTTTTGAGCCTATCCATCAGCTTTGATATTTCAACATCCCCCAATTTTGAAAAAATTTTGTGAATAAAATAATCAATTTTCAGTTCATGCATTATTTGGGATAATTGATCCTCATACACGTATCCATGAATAATAGATTTCGCCAGAATTTCACTTCCCATTAATCCATAGTATAAACCGCCTCCAGATGTAGCCTTTACAAATACCGCGGCATCTCCTGTTAAATAGATGTTTCCGCTAGTATGATTTTTAAGAAATCCCACAGGTATCTGACCCGCTATGACATCCCTTTTCCTAACGTCTGGGAATATTTCTTCAACAAGTTTATTTAGCCTAGGTAATGGATTCTGATCGTAGGTTGAAAGACCCACCAGCATATCCTCTTTCCTTGGAACTACCCATGCAAAAAAATCTGATGAATATTTTCTGTCAAGAAAAATCTTTACATAATTATCATCAATATTTTTCTTATCCATGAGGAACTGTACACCGTTCATTAAAGGAATGTCTTTATTGTTGAGGATTTTTCTTACAATACTCCTCGATCCATCAGCTCCCACAAGTATATCGAATTCATATTCTCTTTCTTTTGTGTAAAC
>CAYSIM010000019.1:3065-13477 GCA_964431165.1 uncultured Thermoplasmatales archaeon
ATTTTTTTCACCCTGCTGTTCATTATTATAAAATCTTCCATACCTTTTGAAAATTTTTCCTCTAATCTTTTTCTGTCTATTACAAATGCAACAGTACTATCCTTTTCTATTACGATCCTTTTTTTATCGTGATATATTTCGGCTCCCTTTATTTCATTCAGGATTATTTCTGTACCGGATTTTTCAATCACTTCTTTGGTAACAAGACCTGTGCAATGTTGTGGAAGTCCTATTTTATCGTGCTCCTCCAATATTGTCAAATCGTAAAATTTGTAAAGTTTTTTTCCTGTATAAAGCCCTGCAGGACCTGCGCCCACTATGCCAATTTTCATGGCATCATACCCTCAATATCTCTCCCTTATACTTCTCAGATTTCAAAATAGGTATTATTACATTTGTAATTAAAACAAATATCCTTATTCTATTACCTAGGGTGCTATCCACTAAAATTCCAGGTGTAATGTTTTCACATTTACCTAACATATATGATATCCCCCCCACAATTCTCTTCATAAACATCTCAAGGGGCAGATCTTCACCACTCATTACAAAAACTATGGCAGATGTAGCCTCAGAAAGGTTTACATCCACAAGTGAATTTTGTACAAGACCCTTAATAGTTTCATCCACCGAATCTATTGTTCCTTCATTATATAGGATGGTGGAGTAGCCACCCTCCTTAAGTAAATTTCTAACTTCAGAAAAACTAATGTGGAGCTGGGATGAATTGAAAAGCATTTCGTGAAATGTGGTGACGATCCAGAAGATTAACTGATCCATTATTGCAAACGCCTTTTCAATGGGTAGGTATCTTGGTGTGATCTTGAGGAGCCTATTATTATCCATGATTATTAGAGTTCTGGATATTTTTGACAATTCTTTTATGCCATCAAGTGCCCTTCTATATCTGCTTCCCTCAGCTTTGAATGGTATAGTAACTATGTTTATCACAAGCGCTCCGGTTTCAATGGCCATTTTTGTTACCTCTAGGGTAGCACCCGTACCTGTACCACCACCAAATCCGGAAACAATGAAAACTGTACCGAATCCCTTTATGCTATTCAGGATATCATCCCTGGCCCTGTAGGCAGCCATTGCTCCTATTTCCGGCACACCTCCTGTACCGTTTGGAATATTCAAAAAAATTTTCTTATTTGCTCTAATAGAGTTCAAATGGCTCATATCCGTGTTTATTGCTATGGTATAGAATCTGTACTCTGAAAAATTGAATATCCTGTTTATGGTATTCGTTCCGGCTCCCCCTACTCCTATTACACAAATATCATTGCGGGAATCAACATTACTAAAACCATTTTTCATTTTCTAAATTCATCCTTCTTTAAGTTTTTCCCTCAATAATTCCTTTATTCTTCTATTAACATAATCCCTCACAGCCATTCTAATTAAGTCTTCCTTATTCACTGCATCACCGCTTTCTATTAAAATATCTATATTGTCCATAACATTCTTGGGCAATTCCACTGGGATTTTTGAAATATTGGGAGGTGTAAATCTTGACTTTATAAATTCTTGTATTGCTGACCTTATTACCTCAGACATGTTTTTGAATTCACCTTTCTTTACAAGCTCATCCAACTTCCTGTATGCTTCACCCGATATTCTTATAGTAATCCTTACAGATTCAAGAATATCTTCATTATCTGACATCATAAACACCTTTTTTTATATTATGTCTGACATATATAAGATATACTCCCTTATATAAATATTTTTTCCATCAATTCCCTTATTATTGATAGTAATTAAAAATTACAAAAAATTTATTAATTGAATCTTTTTCCATTTTTTTATCAAAATGGTGATATAACATGGCTAGAAATATAGTTGTGGAGGATCTAAAAAGTTTGGCTGTGATTGATAGGGACATTGAAATAGTGGAAAGAAAAGGCCTCGGCCATCCGGATAGTGTAGCGGATGGTATTGCTGAATCCGTTAGCAGGGCACTCAGCCGATATTACATTCAGCATTATGGCAGGATACTCCATCATAATACAGATGAAACACAAGTTGTTGGTGGGCAGGCACAGCCTAGATTTGGTGGAGGCATCATGCTCGAGCCAATTTATATTTTGCTCGTTGGAAGAGCAACTACAAAAGTAAATGGTGAAAGGGGTGAAGAGAGAATTCCCTACAGAACCATAGCTGTTTCGGCTGCAAGGGAATACCTAAAAAAGAATTTCAGGAATCTAAATACTGAAGAGGATGTTCTCATAGACTGCAGGATAGGCCAGGGATCTCAGGATCTTAGGGAACTATACGATCCATCGAAATTACTTGCAAATGATACATCATTCGGTGTTGGTTATGCACCTTTCACTGAAACTGAAAAACTCACCCTGGAAACTGAAAAATATCTTAACGGAGAATTACACAATAGATACAAAGAGATAGGTGAAGATATTAAGGTGATGGGTTTCAGACAGAAGAATACAATAAATCTTACAATTGCTCAGGCTTTTGTTGATAAATTCATTCCAGATAAATCGCATTATCAAAATGTAAAAGAGGAGTTAAAGGAAAAATTAATGGATTTCTCAAGAAAGATAACGGACAAGGAGGTAAAGATATATATAAATACTGCTGATGATCCAAATAGGAATCTTTTCTATCTGACTGTAACAGGTTTATCCTTTGAGAATGGTGATGATGGATCTGTGGGCAGGGGAAACAGGGTAAATGGTCTCATTACACCTTACAGACCTATGAGCATGGAGGCTTCAGCCGGAAAAAATCCTGTCACTCATGTAGGAAAGCTTTACAACATACTTGCCTTCAGGATAGCTGATGATATTTATAAAGAGGCCGGTGGTGATATAAAGGAGGTCCATGTGAGAATAGTAAGCCAGATTGGAAGGAAGATAGATGATCCCCATGTGGCAAGCATACAGGTGATACCCTCAGAAGGTGTGAACATTGGCAAATATGAGAGCAAGTTCAAGGAAATTGCAGACCGACACCTGGTATCGATAACAAAGCTCAAGGATGAAATACTTGAGGGAAAGGTGCAGGTATTCTAGGTTTCAAGCATCTTCCACATTATATATGCGCTCTCACCATTGCTGTAATAATTATTTATCATATTTATTATTATAAAACCATTTTTTTCATAAAATAGTATTGCATTTTTATTACTTATTCTTACCTCAAGTCTTATTGTTCTTATTCCCATTAACCTGCATATTTCTTCGAATTTTTTTAACAAAATAGTACCTATGCCTTTATTCTGTAATTCATTTACCACTGAAAACATCAATATCCTTGCTTCATATAATGATTGTTTTGAAGAGGCAATGAACCCTACCACCTCCCCCCTGTATTCTGCTACTATAAAACCATCCGGCCAGGAATTATATATGCTATAGAATATTTCCACAGAATAATTTTCCGTTAGTGTTTCATAAGCTATCTTAATTATCCTGGGTATTTCATCGTACCTTATCTTCCTCACCTTTATTTCCAACGGATTTATTTTTTCAATCCACATTTTTAACATCCCAATTAAATTTTACATACAAAATTTCTTAGGATCTATTAGTTTAAATTATAAAAGCTTTTAATAAATATTTTCCCTTTTTTGGTTCATATTTCCCTGTTCGATTAGTAAAATTATTTATTTATGGATACTTATGGAATGAAGAATGCTAGGCAGGAAATCATTGTTGCTTACCGCACAGAACGTTGTTACCGGTTTGATTGGATATGTAGGTCTTCTATTCATACTTAGATACACAGGTCTTCAAGCGTACGGAATTTTAACATTTGCTCTTTCATTCGTAGGCCTATTTTCATTCATCCTGGATTTTGGTTTTTCAACGGCAAATGTAAAAAGAATCTCAGAAGGAATGGATTTTGAAAGGGCGATAACTGTTTATTTTATTATAAAGATCATCCTAGCTGGAATTTTCATATCAATTGTAATATTTTCAATTTATTTCTGGGAAGATTTCCTGCACGGAAGTTTCAGGACAGTCTATGAAAAATATGACTTCTACATCCTTATTTTTTATTATATATTCCAGAGTTTTGTTGTGTATTATCAGTCCATATTCAATGCCAAAACTTACGCTGCCGTGCTGAGTATACCACCCTTTATAGAGGCTGTGGTAAGAAATGGTCTTTTAATTGTTTCTACCATATATCTTATAAAATATTTTACATCTCCAGACGAATTTTCACTTTTAATGGCTATAATATGGGTCTTTTCATATGCCATTTACGTGCTAGCTTTTCTTCCATTTGCCAGAGGCTGGAAATTTAAAAAGCCTGAAAAGGAGGATTTCAAGAAATATTATACATTTGCAATACCTGTTTCAATCTCAATAATCCTAGGAAGTATTTCCTCAAACATTAGTGTTATAATAATAGAATCATTCTTCGGGTCATATTACGTAGGTGCCTATGGGAGTATTTTGAAAATAGTTTCATATGTAAGTGTAATTTCCTCTTCCCTAGGAACTTTAATTTTACCTACACTTTCTTTTCTTTATTCCAATGGCAGGAAATATGAATATAGGGAAAAGATCCTACAGTATGAAAGATTTATTTCAATCAGCATACTTCCTCTCATTATATTTATGTTAATATTCTCTAGACAGATTTTAAATTTGTGGACATCACTTTTGATTCCATTTTATTCCACCCTTATAGTCCTATCAATTATGGTTTATATAAATGGCATAAATTCACCATACAGCAGCCATTTCAATGCCATAGGTAATCCAAAATATCTCATGTATTTAGGTTTACTAAATACCTCACTCATAATTATACTTGATTTTCTTTTAATACCTTCCAGAATTTTTAGATTTAATTTATTTGGTCTTAACATACTGGGTGCCGCACTTGCATCACTAATATCTTCAGCGATAATATTCTTGATAATAAGGCTTAATGTGGGCAGGTCCATGGGTATCTATATGGACAGAAGTTTACCCAAGCAGATTTTACTCGGATCCCTGACAGGTGCGGTATTTTTCATTATTGATTCACTAAAAATTTTCCCTTCCTTCCCTCTGTGGTCACTTGTGATTTGGCTAATTTCCATATATGTAGTGTTTCTTTTTCTTCTTGTAATAACAAAAACTCTTGAAAGTGATGATTTGGAAATTATAAAAGAAACTTTGAATCCATTCAAGATGTTTTCATATATAAAAGAAGAGCTAGGAAAAAAATGATCACTGTTTAGAGATTGTTTGCCTTCCCTTTCTCATTATATGGGCACCAAAAATTATTGCGAGGAAAAAGCCTTCACTTGCAAGGAATGTCAAAGTTGTTATGTTTGCAAGAGTATATACCAATGCTATATTATTTATCGTGGAGTAATATTCATTCTGGGACATTATCCTGGGTGCAAGAATTATTACATAAACAGTACCATTTTCCATGGTGATATTTGTTTCATAGATTCCTTTTGTAAAATTTCCAACGTACATTGAAAAATGTGTAACATAACTTCCGTTAACATATGTGGAATTTGATACTGACGTTATGAATGGAAGATAATTTCCACTAGTTGAATTCTCTTTTAGTATTATTATCTTTGACATTTCATTTTTTGTTGTGTACAGAGTAACATTATAGTAATTTGAAGGAAATGGGTCAAAAACTACATTTTTAACAATTCCCTCTCCAGCACTGTTTACATGATACTGATCGTAATATGAATTGAAAGAGTTATTTATCAAAGGATAGAAAGCTATGGAAGCAAGTGAAACTATCACTATTGCTATTGTACCAACCTTTGCCCTTTTCTTTGTCTGCCATATACCGGTTTTATGGAAGAGGTAAAACATCACTATTGGATAGAATAAAATCAAAGAACCGAGTACGTAAACGCCCAGTAGAAGGAACGCTATTCCGATCATTACTAGATACAGTATGAATTTCAAATCCTTTTTTTCCATTTTTTATCTATCTTTTAATAGATTCTTCATTATTAAACTTTTTTCACTTTAATTATTATTTTCTTTTCCTCAATATTCCATTCCTTTACATATCCATCGTCCATTTCAGGAACGATAGTTGAAAGTGTTTCATTCTTTATGTATTGACCATGCCTTTTCAATGTTTCCTGGATGTCATCATCACCTTTCAATGAAATTTCAACCCTATCATCATACTTCAGATCCATCTCCTTTCTCATCATCTGTATCCTCCTCACTATTTCCCTTGCAAGACCTTCATAATAAAGATCCTTGCTTATCTCCTTTTTTATTATTACATCTAAACCATTTCCATGAACTATAACGAAAGATGGATCAACTTCCTCTTCCAATATCACAGCTTCAGCAGGTATTTCTGTGCCTATTAAATTTATTTTTCCTGACTTGATTTTTTCCTTTATTGTTTTAATGTCTAAATTTTCCAATTCTTTGTTTGCTTCCTTTATTTTTTCCTTAAGAATAGGGCCTGCGATTGTAGGATTCAATTTTACCTTAAATCTAATATATCTATTCTCATCTGCATACTCTAAACCTTTTATGTTTAATTCATCCATGATTATTTCCTCATTTTCTTTTACAATTTTTAGCTTATCATTATCATTACTTACAATTATCATTTTTTCCAAGGGCTGCCTTACCTTTATATTGGCAATCTGCCTAGCCCTTCTACCAAGCTCCACTAAATTCATCAAAATTTCCATTTCATTTTCCAGTTCCGTGTCTATCAAATTTTCGTCATATTGGGGAAATCCTGAAAGATGTACGCTTTTCTCACCTGTTAGATCCATATAGATATAATCGGAAATAAATGGTACGAATGGTGCTATCGCCCTAGTGAAGTCCCTGAAAACTACATAAAGTGATCTGTAACCAGATAATTTATCAGGAGTTATCTTTTCCTCCCAGAATCTTCTCCTGGACCTCCTTATGTACCAGTTACTGAGATCACCAATAAATTTTTCAATACATTCCGTTGCCCTGTTTATTTCGTAGTTATCCATTCCATTTTTAATACATTTTATGGTTGAATTTAGTCTAGAAATTATCCAGAAATCCAATTTATTTGTTATTTCACCACCATCAAATCTGAATCCGTCCAGTGTAGCATTATTCATGAAGAAAACGTATGAATTCCATAGGGTTTCAATTGTCCTCGACCTATAATCCTTTACCAATTGTTGTGAAATCCTTCTGTCCCTCCATGGAGGCATACTAAACATATAAAGTCTTATGGCATCTGCTCCTAAACTTTCCATCCATTCCATAGGATCTACCACATCACCCCTGCTCTTGCTCATCTTCTCCCCTTTTTCATTTAGTACAAATCCAAGCGTGAGAACGTTCTTGTAAGCATTGGAATTAAACAGTATGCTATTTATCACATGCAAGGTATAAAACCATCCCCTTGTCTGGTCTATGGCTTCAGTAATGAAGTCGACAGGAAATTTATCAAAATTTTCAAATGGATAATGGAACTGGGCAAATGTTGAACTTCCGGAATCAAACCAAACATCTATAACATAAGGCTCCCTTTTCATTTCTTTACCGCAAACAGGGCATTTTATAACAAGTTCATCCACCCATGGTCTATGTGGTTCAAAATATTCAGGTTTTGATTCACTTTTTTCCAAAAGATCATTAAAACTTGATGGAACAAAATAGTGACCATTCTCACATTTCCATACGGGAAGTGGTGTTCCCCAGTACCTGTCTCTGCTGAGTGCCCAATCCTTTGCTTCTGTTAAAAAATTACCAAAACGTCCTTCCTTAAGGTGATCAGGAATCCAGTTAATCCTGTTATTATTTTCTATCAGCTTATCCCTCAAAAGTGATACCTTTATAAACCAGGTATCAAGGGGATAATAAAGAAGTGGTGTACCACACCTCCAGCAGAATGGATATGTATGTTTTATTTTTTCTGCTCTGAAGAGTAAACCCTTTTTCCTAAGATAATTAATTATATCCTTATCTGCGTCCTTTACAAATTTACCCTGCCATGGTCCTTCTGAAAATCTTCCTTCCCTGTCAACAGGATTTATTATTCTTATACCTTCACTCTTTCCTATTTCAAAGTCATCTGCACCAAATGCAGGTGCAATGTGCACAATACCAGTTCCTTCCTCAACGGTAACAAAATCCCCCGAAACAACATAAAAACCCTTTCCATTGTAATTTATAACATCCACAGGTCTCTCATATCTTTTACCTATCAATTCACTTCCTTTCATTCTTTTAAGTATCTTTGGATTATTAAAAATTCTGCCTGCAGCTTCTTCAGCCACATAATATTTTTCCTTTTCTTCCAAAAGTAAATAATTTAGATTTTCATTCACTGCCAGGAACATATTTGATGGTAAGGTCCATGGCGTGGTGGTCCAGACGAGAAAATATGCATCCTCTTCGGCACACTTGAATTTTACATAAACAGATGGATCTTCTGTTTCCTTATAACCCTGGGATACCTCATGGCTGGAAAGGGGTGTACCACACCTAGGGCAGTAAGGTACTATCTTATAATCCTTCTCAAGAAGGCCCATATCCCACATCCTTTTAAGCGCCCACCATACACTTTCTATATATTTATCTTCCATTGTGACATAAGCATTCTCAAGATCTATCCAAAAGCCTATCCTTTTGGTCATCCATTCCCATTCTTTTTTGTATTTGAAAACGCTTTCTTTGCATTTCAAATTGAATTCCTTAATACCGAAATTTTCTATCTCTTTTTTTGAATTTATCTTTAGAGACTTCTCAACTTCGAGTTCAACAGGGAGGCCATGACAATCCCAACCACCTATCCATGGAAATACATTTTCTCCACTCATTGCATGGTACCTTAAAACCACATCCTTCACTGCCCTTGTAAGTGCATGGCCCAGGTGTGGTAAGCCGTTTGCAGTTGGTGGTCCCTCAAGGAATGTAAATTTTTTTCCTGCCTTAATCTTTTCTCTCATCCTTTCATATATTCTTTCATTTTCCCAGTATTGGAGAACCTCCCTCTCCATTTCTGGATAATTTAGCCTAGGTGAATATTCTTTCTTCATAATTTTCCAAGGATTAATGCATCTTTATAATAAAATTTTTTTGGAAACTTTTGCTTAATTTTTTTAAAAAAAAATAATTAAAAAAATTTATCTTTTTTCTAACGGGACAAAAGACCTTGGTTCCGGTCCCTTGTATACTGCTCTAGGTCTTATGAGTCTATGCTGATCTTCCACATATTCTGCCATCCAGTAATCCTTGAAAGGGCAAACAAGCCAGTATAAATATTATTCCTTAGTGGAAAACCTATACCCATATATACAATCCCAGAATAATAATCCGTATTGGGATAAATACCCTTAGCTCCGTACTGTTCAATACCGAGATCCTCTAGTTTCCTTGCTATCTTGAATAATTTATATGCCTCTTGATTGTTTTTTACAAGCTTTTCTGCGATTCCTTTGAAAATTTTAGCCCTTGGATCATAAGTCTTATATACCCTGTGACCGAACCCCATTAGCCTCCTCTTTCCTGAGAGAATGTTCTCCTTGAACCAGGCCTCTACCTTACTTTCATCACCAATCTCGGCAAACTGTGCAATGGCTGCTTCTGCGGCGCCTCCATGGAGTGGTCCCTTCAATGCAGCAAGAGCAGCAGTAACACCCGAATATATATCCGAAAGTGTGGAAACAGCTACAAGACCTGCAGTAGTGCTCGCAGGAACCTCATGGTCTGTATACAATATCAAGGCAGTATTAAGTGCATCAACAGCTTCCTTTGATGGTTCTTTGCCAAAAGCTGCCTTCAGGAAGCTCTTTGAAAAGCTATCTGAATGCTCCGGGATTGCAGGCTCCATGCCCATAAAGTGCCTGAATACATTTACTGTTATTGCTGACATTCTTCCTATGGAAACTGCTGCCACCTGCCTATTTGTTTCCTTGTTCCATTTGAATTTTGTTTCTGAAGCAGCAAATGATGCAAAAGCAGTCATTTGCATGGCAACTGAATCGGATTCCTTAGGCAATTTTCTAATCGTATCGATTATATAATCAGGAATTTCATAGCCACTTTCAATATTTTCCTTGAATTTCATGAGCTCTTCCTTGTTAGGTAATTTTCCATATAGGAATAGGTACTGTATCTCTTCCACCTGTGCTCCGCTATTAATTATTTCCTCTATGGCATATCCTCCATATCTGAGTATGCCCTTTTCACCATCTATGGTTGTAAGTTTTGTCCATTTTATGTTGACATCTTCCAAACCTCTGCTAATTTCTTCTTCAGGCATAAAAAACACCTCATGTTATGTAAATACATCGTAATTAATAAATCCTTTTATCTGTTAATCTAATACATTTTCAAGAATATTTATAAAAGGTTCTTCTGTGGACAACTTAATTCTAGCATTGAGTGGTATTATCATCTGATCTGTACCGTGACCGAATGGTAGTCCATAAATTGCAGGTT
>CAYSIM010000020.1:0-3281 GCA_964431165.1 uncultured Thermoplasmatales archaeon
TTATTGCAAGGAACAAGGAAGAAAGAATACCTATATCGTCTGATCCGGTAATTTTTCTTGCTATGAAATAAATAATTGGAATAGTAAGACCTGCAAATATGGGGGGTACTCTTAAAAGGAGCATATTTACGCTTAAACCAGTTATGTAATGGATTACAACCATAGTCCAGTAGAACATAGGAAAATTGCCATAACCAGAACTTCCCCATATTGATGGAAGTGAATTAAATATTAATCCGAGATTTACAAAGGCTGTTGTAAGTGCATAATAGATACCATAATCCACTCCCCATATGGAATATCTGTAGGATGGTAAAATTCTGAGCATAATACCTAATAAAGTAATTAATGAAAGTAAAACGTAAATTTTAATTGTCCTCCGATTATTTTGTTTTTTCAACAGGGGTAAATAATATTAAAAGAATTTTAAATTTTCTAAAATTTTCCCCTATTTGTAAAGTGATTTCTAAAATATTTAATTTTATATTGTGGGTTTATATAAACATCTTTATACATTTTATCTCAATTTTAACCCGAATAAAGTAGCCGGTTGAAAATCATGATAAAGTATTTTTAAAAAAAATATTATATGATGAATTTAAAATGTAGAGCCCCATTTTATTTGCCCATAATGTTTCTTGGTTAATTTATCATTTTATCACCTTTTTCGTTTCTTTTGAGGTAAGATTTTCATAGACTATTATTTGTGCTTAATTTGCACATTTTGAAATTCATTGTAAGAACAATCCTAACCTCAATCTATATATCGGGTTTTTATTCAGTCAAACAATTGAGGGGTTCAGATTGTTCTCCGATCATCTTGATATATTTTGAATCAATTTTATCTGTATCTATAAAGGCTTTATTACTTGGCCTATCTTTTTTGAATTTACTATCTCCTCACTATTACTGTATATAATTTTAATACGATTTCTTTATTTTAAATTTAGATCCATTAAATTGATGCTTTTACCTCCTTTAGAAAAGCACATATTTAAATGCCCTTTTTCCTATCTAAGGAAAAAGCATTTTAAACCATACAGGAAGTGTTGAAAATATTTAACTTCAAGTAGGTTAATTTTTTATTAGTATAAATTAATATAAAAAAATTTGTTATTCCGTTTTATATCTTCAAATTATGAAAATAGCACCTTCAATAGTATCGGCAGATCTTTCATGTTTACGTGAAACATTACGAGAACTGGAAAAGTATGGAATAGATTTTTATCATGTTGATGTGATGGACGGGAATTTCGTCCCGAATATTACGGTAGGACCAGATTTTATAAAAAATCTTAAAAAAATTACTGAAAAACCTGTCGAAGCACATTTAATGATAATGAGACCTGATCTTTATGTTGAAAGATTTGAGAATTCAGGAGCTGATATAATAACAGTTCATGCAGAATCTTCAAATTTTTATGAGGCATTGAAAAAGATTAAGAAAGCAAAAAAAGGAATTGCCATAAACCCCGAAACAAATCTATCAGATATTTCTAATTATTTCGATTCTGCTGATATAATTTTAATTATGACGGTAAAACCAGGTTTTTCAGGTCAGAAATTCATTATGGAAACATTACCTAAAATTGCAGAAATTAAAAAAATTAAGGAGGAAAAAAAATATAGTTTTGAAATAGCAGTGGATGGAGGAATAAATAAAGAAACAGTAAAATTTGTAAAAAATTTTGTGGATATAATATGCGCAGCCTCTGGAATTTTTTCAGGAAACATTGAGGAAAATATAAAGGTCCTAAGAGATCCTTAAGGCCATTCAAGTTGAGTATGGCAAACGGTGCAAATCTTCTCATCAATGTTTAGTTCTGTCTCGCACATAGGACAGTAATATTTTCCCTTCATTTCAATTACCCTCATAGATGACATATTTTCAACAAAATCCTTTATAATTTTTACCTTTGACAAGGGTATTTTTGATTTTTCTGAAATTATCTTTCCATCGCCTTTCCTTAAATCATCAATTGTTATAAAGCCTGCATTGAAAAGATTTTCTGCCTCTTCCAATGTGAGTCCAGGTAATTTTGAAAAAGCCTTAATTCTATATTTTCTGTAAAGGGGTGAAATTCCTATATCTATCTCTCCTTCAACTATGTCGTTAAAACTCAATACCAGCATCTCTTTAAATATATCTGAAAAATTTATATTTCTGATTTTCAAATCCTCTTTGAATTTTTTGATATAGTTTTTAAGACTATTCTTTATTACCATGGAATTGGAAATAGAAACATCTATTAAATCATCATACTCCACATTTGCTCTTTTTCTCATTAACGCTATATGTCTTGAAAGTTTTCTTACAATATCAAAATTTTGAACATCTTTATCAATTTCTAAATTAACAAATATTTTCATATTTGGTAACTCTATCATTTCGAAGTTTTCGGGAAGCTCGTAAACAAAATCCACCATTTGTGGTGTTATAATGATTAGGTTTCCCTCTATACCTATTTCATAATTATGTTTTTCAATTTCTTCTTTCATCTTTTTTGCATCTATTTTGCTGAGTACATTCTCAATCACATTTGCTATAGGTTTGTAAATTTCCCCCAAATTTTCTTTTTTTAATTTGGCTTTGTACTCTAGACCTTGCCATTTATCTGTGATTTCTATGCTATAGGCGTTGAAATAATTCATCAGTTCCTGTTTTATATTAACGAGCATTGGAAGATATTTAAAGTCCACCTGGATTATTATTTTTTTAATTGGTAAAGAAATATTTATTTCTTTTTTAACTTTTAATTTTAAAATCTCCCTCTTTGCATTCCTTATTTCTACGATTATCTTTTCCACCATCTGGTTTATGGAAAATTTTCCTATTTTAAAATCGTTTAAGTTTACACCAAGTTCATCAGATAATTTTTTTGCGGTAGAAGGGAAAAATGGATAAGAAACTATTAAAAATTCGGCGAATATCTGAGAGTTAATTTTATTTTTCCTCAAAATTTGCATGTATACTCTTGATATATTATAAACAAGATTTTCATAATTACGTACTAAATCCCCAAAATCATATTTTTCCAGAAAATTTGAAATCTTTGCCTTAAATTTTTCCAGTTCAGAATACATCCAGATGTCGATTATATTTTCGGATTCCCTTGTGCCATAGATCTTTACATTTTTTATTATATTAAAGAAAATATTTTTTAATTTTTTAATTCTTTTAACATCATTTTGATGAAATTTTCCATCTTTTTTGCTCAAGAATGATAGTCTTATTACCTCAGGATTTTCCCCTGAAAAATTATCATATTCTACCAGGTCTG
>CAYSIM010000020.1:3346-6303 GCA_964431165.1 uncultured Thermoplasmatales archaeon
TAACAAATTTATTTTTATATGATTGGGCTATAGCATATACACCTACAGGAAGTATAGAAGGATCATAGGAATACTTCTTTCTCATCAACCCTCCACAACTACAGGGTTTTTCGCTCTGTCCATACTCAACTTTTCCACACTTATCACATTCCAATATAGGCATAAGAGGAAAATTTTTGAAATCTTTTGAAATCAAGAGATCCTTCTCTTCCATTTTCAGAAAATTCCTGGGGTATATACTAAAATTCAGATTTTTTATTTTAAGATAAACACCTTTTATTCTTTTTTTAGTTACCCTTTTGTTGCAGTAATTACAGTGAGGTACTTTTCCCTCTATGGCCTCATGATCTATTATTTCAACTGGTATTTTTTTCTCATTTTCACCTATAATTCTTGCATCATATTCACTTATTTCTGATGATAAAAATTTTGTTGGAATCTCTTTTATGGATGTAACTTTAACTTTCTTGAATTCATCAAGAATTTCATTTCCAACTTTTTCTTCAATTCTTGAAGGAAAAATTACATTTTTTTCTTTCAGTCTTTCATAAACATCCTTCTGTATGATCCATTTCTCCCCGCCCAGATTTTGCACCACAAACCTTTCTTCCGGATTTATGTTAACGCCTTCTAAATTTAGTACTACCTGTTCCCAACCTTTATGAACAAAATAAGTATCATCAGATATCCTTATTTTACCATAAAGTGTTCTAAGTTCTCCTTTTTCAAAATGCACATCCCTGCTTGAAAGTTGAGTACCACAGAATTCACAGTAGTAAACAGATTTTTTTGTAACATTTATAGAATTGCTTTTGAAGAGCTTTTCAAAAACAACGTCCAGAGACCATATTGCATCAGGATTGGCTGATGAAATTAGCATTGGATTAGTAAATCTTGAAATTTCTTCAATGAGCTTATTAAAATTCACTACCGGTCTTTTAATTAGGATCGGGAGTATAGGATCTATAGGAACAACAATTTTATCTGTGGCAAGCCTTTGGGGAGGAGAAGGCTTTGAAGGAACTATAGAATAATAAATTTCATTTATCTTTGCAATAAAATCTGAAAATGATAAGGAATAAATATCCTCTTTTTTGTAAGGTATATTCAAAGGTAAAGTAGCCCTTATTTTTGCTTTCTCAATGCTCATTCATTTTCATAGTATAAATAACAAGATATTAAAAATTATTGCATATATTTTTTGAAAACTTCAGGAATATTTTCTAAAATTTCCGATGTATAATACGAATTATTTTTTTCTTCGTAAGTAATTTTCCCAGCACTTCCAGATATAAAACTACCGAGGGAAGCTGAGTGGAGCGGATCTATACCCCTAGCGAGAAGTCCACCAACAACACCTGTAAGTATATCTCCCGTACCCCCCCTTGTCATACTCTGGTGATGGAATTCTCTGTTTTTTTTGACAACATCACCATCAGATACAATGTCCACAGGTCCTTTTAATAATATTACTAAAGAATATTTTTTCGCCATTTTTAAAACATTTTCCTCATCTGGATCCATAAAAAATAATTTTTTGAACTCACCTCTGTGAGGTGTTATTACACCCATGCCTTTAAAATCATCAAAGTTCTTAATAGCATATAGAGCATCAGCATCTACCACAAACGGCTTATTTGATCTTAGTGCAGCATCTATTATTTTTGTAGAATTTTCCAAAGTTATCTCATTCTTTCCTATACCACATCCCAGGGCTATAGCAGAAGCTTTTGTCAATATAAATTCCTCAAGTTCAGATGTAAATTCAATATAATCTTTCCCACTTTTTCTAAGAATAATGTCGTTTGTGGCAGCAGAAATGTAATAATGTATGGAATTTGGTGCAAAAAGATACAAAAGATCTATGCCAGTTCTAAGTGCACCTTTAGCCATGTAGATTGGCGCCCCGTAATATTCAATACTTCCACCAATAGCCACAAGAATACCGTTATCACCTTTATGACTAGAGGGCAAATTTTCCCTGTATGCTAGAAAATCCCCTGGACCTATCATCTCAACTATCTCCTTTGGAAATCCAACATCTGCAACAATTATTTCTCCTGAATTTTCATTTGTCATTTCTTTTTTCTTAAACTGCATTGTGACAGTAATATGTGGTCTTATCTGTATTGGAGTGCCTATGCCTGTAGGCACGTCCACCGAAACAATTTTCTTTCCTGAAGAGTTCAATTTTTTAATTATTGATGCGTATGGTTCTTGGGGTGTTTCAGTTATACCTATACCAAGCATTGCATCCACTATGATATCATATTCCGAAAAATCAGGTTCTTTGACAATTTTCACTCCATTCAAAATTGCTTCATTGTATTTCTTTATACAAAGTTCGCTTTTTGGATCTTTTACTTTTAAGATATCAACATTTATTCCCATTTTCTTCATATTAATTGCCGCTACATATCCGTCTCCTCCATTGTTGCCGCTCCCGCAAACCACCAGCACCTTTTTTGGATTCATTGAAACAACAGATTTAGCAACAGCTTCACCTGCATTTTCCATCAATTTTTCCATATTCAGGCCTGAATACTCGGCATTTTTATCTAGTATTCTAGCATCCAACATTCCAAACATAATGAATATAATCCATTTCACATATTTAAAATACCCGAAATTATGAATATTATACCAAATGTGGTGAGGACGGCGAATGCGATTAAATCTAGTGCCCAGCGAGGCAATTTCATCAAATATCTATAGGATATTGCTGCAAATGCGATCAATACTATTATCCCAGCTATGGCTCCATAAATAGCATAGTAGGGTGAAAATGCTCCGGAAGCAGCAATTATAAGTGTAGCCTCTGTGCCCTCCACCAATGTTGCAAAAAACATTGGCATTATGTTTACCTTGTTAAATTCCTTTCCTATGCTTTTTTCCACAATTTCTTCCTCTTCCTTTTTCATTTTAAGTTCGAAATTTGCACCTTTAAAATAATACCT
>CAYSIM010000020.1:6313-13026 GCA_964431165.1 uncultured Thermoplasmatales archaeon
AGAATCCTCTGCCAAACCTATAGGCAAAATAAAGTAGAATTATTCCTGCCACTATAGATACATAATCCGATGGAAACATTAAGAATATATTTTCAAGTACTAGGTACAAAAGAATAACCACTGCAATTCCAAGAACTAAACCCATCAAAACATTCTTTTTACCCAGTTTTCCCAATGTTGTCAGGGCTATAATGGTAACTTCACTTCCTTCAATGAGTATTGCCTTAAAAGATGCAAGGAAAGAAAGAACCAAAAAAGTTAACGAAACCATAACAAAGGTAAAAACATCATAATATTATAATCTTTACATTTGTATTCTTCATCAACTCCTCAATTAAATACCTTGAAAAAATGAGTTTTTTTAATTTTTTATAAATATCTTTACCCTTTGATGTGTTTGGATCATAGAAATTAAAACCTGCCATTATTATAGCTTGGGGTTTAAAATGCTCTGCCAGAAATACACCCCTATCTCCATCCGTAAAACCACCGAAATTATATACATTCCAGAGAGGAAAAGCCTGGGTAGTACCGAATCTCAGTTCAAAGTTCTCCGCAATTCTCAACTTTTCAATGTTATCACCATGGGCATGAATACCAATTATGGACCCTTTTAGAGATGCTTCAAGAATGATTTCATTCTGGGAATCAAGATCAGTTACTACAAGGTCTGGAGTATGACCCATATCTAGTATTTTCTTTGTGGCATCATCAGCAGATATTATTACCCTTCCATCCAGCATGGATGGATGAAGGGAGAAATATGGCGAATCCCCAAGTACGAATATTTCCTTGTTCTTCATAATGGATTCCAGTTCTTTTATCTTTACAAATTTATTTCCGAGTAGAGAAGATAAAAGTTCCGCACTCTCCATATCCTTCTTTTCGCTGTAATGGAATTCCTTCAGTATCTTTCTGTAATATTTTTTCCACTCACTGTAATTCATCGCTTTCCCCCTCATATAACAATCTTCTTATTACAGAGGAGAAAATTGAAAGGGCAAGTCCCATACCTATGATTATTAGACTCGGACCATTAAATGTCTGTGGAAGAAAAGATAATAGAACCCTTATATACATTATGGATCCGTAAACAAGTATACCGAGACCTATAACAAGCGAAATTCCAATCAAGTAACCCCTCACCCTTCCCCTTTTGTGAAATAGTATGTCCATGGCTAATCCCGTTTCCCTTACAACAACGGCAAAAACTATCCATAAAACAAGATTCTGGAAGAATAGGGCAATTGAAGGAAACAATTCGTTAGAAGCGGATGAGATATCGAAAGATGAAATTATACCGAAAAGAATTATAAATATTGCTAGAAGATCGGATGTAATTGAAATCTTTGCCTCCAGAAATGCTTTCTTGAATCTTTTTGATGCATTTTCAATTTTTGTACCTACCCTGAAACCCCTCAGGAGAAAATACATGCCAAGTGTAAAAAGAACAAACGCTATACCGAATGTACCAGGATCAGGATAATAGGATGAAGGAAAATAGAATTTCCAAATTAGCAAACCAAAAACTGATACGCTATAGGCCAGAAAAATTAATGCGATAGGTACCATTATTTTTCTAGCCACTTTCTCATCCCTAAGTGCTCTCATAAGTATGTAATAAGAAGATTCTAGACCTTTACTTTGTTTCACAATAATTCTTTTCACATGTATCACGGGGACTATGGATGTTACTATAGGAAGTATGAACTCATCTTCCTCCCCATCACTTACAAGTATAGCATCATTGGGTTTCATAATTTCCTTAATTTTCAATAGTTGCTCTCTTATTTTTTCATCTCTTTTTATACCCACAGATAAATCCCCAGTTAAGGTAACTATCTCTACATCCTTTCCCTCATTTTTCAATGAATCATATATGGAAACAGCCCCGAATATAGCGTTGGCATCAGAATCCTCAGGATCAGCGAGTATCAATTTATTTGCTACCCTGAGATTCTCCTCCCTTCCAATCACAGGACCCTTTTCACCCGTTTTCCTTCCAATATCATCGTCTCTGTCCACACAGATTATAAGAGTTACCATTCAATTGATTAGATATTATATGTTTATTTTAAAATTTTGTATTCGATTTACCAAAAAATATAAGTATTATTATCCCATTGAAGTAAACACAAAAACATAGGAGGTCTGTATTATGCCAGAAAACATAGGAAAAAACGACGAAAACGTTGTGTATGTGGGAAAGAAACCAACAATGAATTATGTTCTTGCAGTGGTGACACAGTTTAACAATGGAGCGAAGAATGTGGTGATAAAGGCAAGGGGAAAATCAATCAACAAAGCAGTGGATATAGCGGAGATTGTCAGGAACAGGTTTTTGAATGATCTGAAATATGAAGTTACCCTGGGGACAGAAAAGATAAAAAGCGAAGACAGGGAGAGCAACGTCTCTTCCATTGAAATTTCATTGAAAAGATAAGGGGATAAAAATCCCCAAAAAATATTTTTTGGGAGTGGGAAAATGAAAAAGAAACTTTTTGATGTAGAAATAGTAAGAGAAGGGGATACGTTTATTGCCAGAATTACACTCCCCAACGGTGATGTCTCTATGATCGAAAGCGAAAATATAGAGGAGCTTCTGAACCATTTAAACACAGAGCTGGAAGATCAATTCTCTAGAAAATGACCTTTAATCCTTATGTTCTTGCAAAAAGACATTCACATTATAGATTAAATTCTATTAATCTACTTCCTAGTGAAAATATTCTTAGTAAAAAGGTTCTTGAAATTCTGGGCACAGATCTTGCTTCTAGATATTCATTATTAATGGATAATGGGAAAAATGCTTATGGTGGAACTAGGTACATTGATGAGATAATATTCAAAGGTGAAGAAACAGTAAAATCATTATTCAATGTTAGGCATGCAGAAATAAGACCACTCTCTGGTCATATTGCTGCAATGATAGCATTACTTTCCTCTGTTAAAAAAAATGGAAAAATTATGGCCATTCCACCCAATTTTGGCGGATATGATGGATATTCAGAAAAATATCTACCAGATATACTTTCATTGAAGTATAAAGCAATACCTTTTAAAGAAAATTTATGGAACATAGATTATGATAATTTTGAGGCAGAAGTTAAAAAATATAATCCAGATGTGGTGGTGCTTGGAGCTAGCTATTTTCTTTTTCCATATGATCTAAAATTCATTTATGAAATTTCACAGAAGTATTCTTTTAAAATAATTTATGATGCTTCCCATGTGATGGGTTTAGTGGCAGGTAAAGAGTTTCAGAAGGATATATTTAAATACTCTGATATTGTGTATGGTTCTACACATAAATCCTTTTTCGGTCCCCAGGGAGGAATTTTATTAACGAATGATGATTCCATCATTGAAAAAATAAGAAATAATGTTGTCTGGAGAACAATGGATAATTATCATCTCAATAGACTTGCAGCATTAGTTCAGGCTAGCCTCGAAATGAAAACATATGGAGAAGAATATGCTAGAAATGTTATAATAAATTCAAAATATCTAGCTTCCTTATTGAATGAGAATAATTTTGGAATAAAATCATTTGGAGGGAAATTTACAGAATCCCATCAGATTTTGATAAAGGATAAAGATCTATGCTACTTGCTAGAAAGATCCAGGATAATCATAGATTGTGTTGGAAGAATGGGTACCAATGAAGTAACAAGATTGGGTTTTGGAAAAAAGGAAATAGAAAAATTATCTGAATTAATACTTCTTTCATTGAAAAAAAATGTATCAAAAGAGGTAATTTCTTTCAGGAAAAAATTTAGGGTGAGGTACTGTTAAATATCTTTTCTAGGATAAAATTTGGATCAAATTTTATCAGATCCCCATAATCCTGCCCCGTACCTAAATATATTATTGGTTTCTTCAATTCAAAGGAAAGGCTAATTGCGGCTCCGCCTTTCGCATCCGCATCTACTTTACAAAGGATTATTGAATCAAATCCAACATTCTCTTCAAATGTCTTAGCTTGGTTTATTATATCATTGCCTGCCAGAGCATCACCAACAAATATGGTATGATGAGGTTTTGCTACCCTTTTGATTTTTTTCATTTCTTCCATCAAATTTTTATTTGTTTGCATCCTACCCGCTGTATCTATTAGGACAATATCTTTTCCCTTTGCCCTTGCATGGGCTATTGCATCAAAGGCTACGCTTGCCGGATCACTACCAGCCTGATGTTTAATTATTGTAACATTCAATTTTTTAGCATGATATTCCAGTTGTTCTATAGCACCTGCCCTAAATGTATCAGCTGCTGCAATAACAGGAATGAAACCTTTATCTAGTAACATTTTTGCAATCTTTGCAATTGTAGTGGTTTTCCCAGTTCCATTAATTCCCAAGAACATTATTATATAAGGTTTTTCTTTATTCTTAATTTCCTCAAAAATATCAAACTTACTGGAGGAAAGTATTTCCAAAATTGTATCTTTAATAACTTTTTCCACAATTTTTTCTGGATCTGTTCCAAATTTAAGCTTTAAATTTATTAATTTTTCCCTTATTCTAGATCTTATTTCCTCAGCCACATCATAGGCCACATCTGCTTCCAGAAGAGAAATTTCAAATTCATCAAGTATATCATCCAATTTTTTCTCATTTATTTTTTTCCCCAATAAAGCCTGTGATTCTTCAAGTGATACTTCTTCGCTTAACTTCTTTTTAAAAATATTCAGTTTTTCTTTAAGGATTTTGAACATTTCCCTTACCCTGATAATTGCTATAGATTTCTTCAACTTTTTTTTCTATTGCTAGATACTGTCCCTGAGCCTTCTCGTTTTCTTGAAGCAATTTCCTGTATACTTCTTCCATATCTTTTATCCTAGAATTGAGCATATCCAAAGCTTTTTCTATGCTGCTCTCTATGACAATATTGCTCCCAAGAGGAATCATTGCCCTCTTTTTTTCGCTTACATTTAGATAAAGAAATGTATCTGCCCCTACGTCCACAAGTACTTCATTTTCCTGAATTTTCAGGTAGTTTTCAAGAGTCACCCTTGCCCTAGTATGTTCATCTATCTGTTCCTTTAAATATGCTATTTGCACACTTAAATTCTCTATATGTTTTTTTAAAATTTCAGCAGTAGCGATAAGATTTTCAAGGCTACCCTCATTCTCCATGTTCACCACCGGCTTTCTTGTACCTATATATAGCTCTGGGGTCGCTTGCCTCTTTCAAAGGTATGGAATATACGTCTTCTATATTCACTTCCCTCCTATTTTTTCTGTAAATACTTCCAAGCAATGAATAAAAATAATCCTCTGCTTCTTGCTTATTTCTTGCTGCAACTTCCTTGGATATATGTACCCATTTTTTTCCTTGTTTATAGTTTCCAATAACCCTGTAAATTTTCATTTTTTCACCCCAGCAAATTTATTCTTTGAAAGTTTCAAAGCTTCAAGACCTGGCATATTTTCACCTGATAAAAAGTTTATCAGTGCACCACCCCCAACACTTACATGCGTGAATTTTCTATTAAGATCTAGTTTTGCAATCACAGATATTGTATGACCCCCACCTGCCACTTTAAAGCAATCCAGGTTAGCGATAGTTTTGAAAATTTCAGTGGTACCAAAGGAAAATTCCTCAATTTCATAAACACCCATGGGTCCGTTCAATATAATTGCTCTAGCATCTTTCAACATTTCAGAATATTTTGAAATGGTCTGTAATCCTATATCCATTATCGGATCATTTACTGGAAGTTCTGAAGTCTCTATTTCATATCGGTGATCATCCCTTTTTATTGCGAAATCATCAGGAAGTATTATCCTATCATCATAATTTTTTATGAGTTCTTTACATATCGATATTAGTTGGTTTAGATCTCCCAGTTCCTTTTTTAATGTTTCTAAATTCACGTTACCTATATCCACACCCTTGGAAATAAGGAAAAGATTTGAAACAAGGCCTCCTGTAAATATTTTATCAACTATACCTTTATCTAGAAAATTTTTAGCTACTTTTAGGGAATCATCAACTTTAGCTCCTGCTAATACCGCATATTTCGGCCTAGAATTATCTTTAAGGAACTTTGAAAGCATTGAAATTTCCTTATCCATAAGAACACCAGCAAGGTTTGGAATATCTTCCGCAAAACCTACAAGAGTAGTCTGTGGTCTGTGAATTGCTGCAAAAGCATCATTTATAAAATAATCGAATAATGGTGAAAGTTTTTTCACTATATGCGACTTTCTTTGAACAGAAATTGGTTCTTCTGCAAGAACAACATCCTCTGAATAAAATCTGGTATTTTCAAGCATTATCATGTCTCCATCTTTCATGGATTTGATTTTCTCTATAACAAAAGATTCAAAGAGTCCATCGACATATTCAACGGGTCTTCTTAGGAGCCTTGAAAGTACTTCTGCATGTCTTTTTGTTGGAAGAAAATCCTTTTTGCCCGGTCTAGATTGGTGTGCCATAATCACTACTTTAGATTCCCCTAGTCTCCTGAGAGTATCAAGGTGCGCTACGAATCTTGATGTATCCAGTATTTCACCCGTCTCAATGTTTACCGGTGAATTAAGATCCAATCTGACAAGAACCCTCTTTCCCTTTAAATCAAAATCATCCATCGTGAAGTATTCCTTCATAATAAAGTGTATTACTTTTATTAATATAGTATTTTTGATCAAATTTTTTTAACTTTTATCGGCGGGAAATCCCCTTCCGAAAGGGAGGGGATGAAAGCC
>CAYSIM010000021.1:0-9933 GCA_964431165.1 uncultured Thermoplasmatales archaeon
GTTGGAAGATTTGCCTATGAAGCAATTACATCCGATAATTATCCAGTACTCATCTATGTTGTAATACTTTTCACCGCCTTTGTTATTATTGCAAATCTGATAGCTGACATCCTTTATGCTATACTCGATCCTAGGATAAGAATGGGTGGTGAATAAGTTGAACCCTCTCAGGAAAATGATAAAAATAATATTTTCCAATGGTCTTTCAGCATCAGGATTTATAATTGTGATATTTTTCATAATTCTAACCATTGTTTATTTGATTTTTGGAAACACTATTCTTCCATATAACCCCTATTCCATAAATCTATACGAAACAAACCTACCCCCTTCATCTACCCACATATTTGGTACGGATAATCTAGGCAGGGATATTTTTTCCAGGATTATTGCAGCACTACCAATAGACATAGGTCTCTCGATTCTGATTGTCTTTATATCCGCCGTTGTAGGATTATTTCTGGGTGTGATAGCTGGATATTTCAGGGGTATACTTGAGGAGATAATAATGAGAACCACTGATCTATTTCTTGCTTTTCCACCTTTAATACTTCCAATGGCTATTGCTGCTACACTAGGTCCAAGCCTTATGAATGCTGTCATTTCCCTTGTGGTTGTATGGTGGCCACCCTATGTTAGACTTGTAAGAGGTAGTACCCTTCAGGTAACGGCACTGGATTTCGTTACCATGTCAAAGGTTTTAAATACGCCATTCAGAAAAATACTGTTTAAAGGTATACTACCCAATATCATTACCACATTGGTAGTATATGCAACCATGGATATAGGCACTGCCATGCTTGAACTTTCTACACTTGGATTCCTTGGTATAGGGATACCTGTGAGTACTCCTGAACTTGGAATGATGGCCTCAATACTTTCAACCAACTTTTACGTTTATCCTTTAGAAGGACTGATACCTTCTATTTTCATTTTCATTCTCGTAATGGGTTTCAGTCTACTTGGAGAAGGTCTAGCTGAAATAATAAATCCAAATATAAGATCACATCTGATTTCCAGAAAAAAGAGAATGGAGGAGATGGCGAAAATGAAAAAAATCCCTTCTGAAGGCTAAAAGTGGGAAAAAATTCCAATAATTTATTAATAAGTTATCCATAATGTATTTGATGTCACCAAGAAGAAAAAAGCTTATGGAAATCACAGCAATTGATAAGAGAATACTCCTTGCAATGTTCGATCTGAAGGAAACAAATCTAAATATGATATCCAGAAGGGTAAATCTATCAAAGTCAACTGTACATAACAGAATAAAGAAACTTAAATCTGCTGGATTTTTGACGGGAATAATGCCTTTATTAAATTTAGATTTTGTCCAGAAAGGTATAACAGCAATTTCATTGATAAGGGCAAAATATGGTCCAGAATATGCAGAGGAAGTGGGTAAAAGAATATCCAAAATAAAGGGTATATGGGCCGTATATTTTGTGCTTGGTAGCAATGATTTCATAGCACTTATAAGAGCAAAGAATAAGGATGAACTTGAATACATAGTGAATGAACTTACAAAGACTGAGGGAGTTGAAAGAAGTGATACCATAATGGTAATCAAAATTCTTAAGGAGGATCTACCTGAGTCGTTGAAACTAACATTTGCTGATCTTTAATTCCCTTTTCATAAAGCCAGCACTTTACAATTCTATCATTTATATTTACGTCTTTAGGCTTCTTTATGCATTCATTGAATTTCCTTCTGCAGGAATTCCTGTAAATGCATCCTTCCCTTGATGGTTCTCCAATGTCGTAATCCGATTGAAAACTCGTGGATGCTTCAAGTGTTAAATTGGCGTTTATCAAATCTTCTGTGTATGGGTGTAATGGTTTTTCAAAAATATTTTTAACATCACCTATTTCCATCAATTGTCCGTAATAAAGAACTCCTACCCTATCGCACATGTATCTTATGACATTGAGATCATGGGTTATAAAAATATATGATAGGTTGAATTCTTCCTTTAATTTTCTGAGTAGATTAAGTATCTGTGCCTGTATGGATACATCCAAGGAGCTTGTTGGTTCATCAAGAATCAATATTTTTTTCCTTGTAACCAGGGCCCTCGCCAGACTTACCCTCTGTTTTTCTCCACCACTTAGCTCTGATGGATAGGAATCTAATTTGCTTTCTCCTAAACCTACCTTCGATATTATCTCTTTGATTAATTTCTCCTGTTCATCTTTTGTATATTTTTTTTCACTTGAAAAACCCTCTCTTATTATTTCCCTTACATTGAGCATGGGATTGAGGCTTCCTACGGGATCCTGGAAAACTATACCTATGTTCCTCCTCAGAAAAAGTAAATCATCTTTTTTCCTGAAATTTATGTCTTTGCCTATAAGCATTATTTTTCCCCTATACGGTTTATATATACCTACTAAAGTCCTAGCAATAGTTGACTTACCTGAACCTGTTTCTCCAACAATACCAAATGTTTCACCGCTTCTAACAGTAAATGAAACGTCATCGACGGCAATTTTGAATCTTTCATCTTTTTTTGGAAATATCCTGAATTTTGTTTTTATCCTGAACCTGACGCTAAGGTTTTTTACCTCGAGTAAATCATTCATAGAGCCAGCATGCCACCTCCCTTTCGTCCTGTAATTTCTTTATTTTAGGTGATTCCTTTTTACATATCTCCATTACCCTTGGGCATCTTGGATGAAACGTACAACCTGGAGGGAGGTAAGAAATGTCTGGAGGTGATCCCTCACTTACCATTAGAGGACCTGAATCGCTATATCCTGTTGGAACAGAATTTTTCAACATTGCGGTATAAGGATGCAAAGGATTTCCTATTATATCCTTTCTAGGACCAGATTCCACTATTCCACCTGTATACATAACGTATATCCTATCGCACATGTTTGCTGCTACCGTTAAATCATGTGTGATCAATATCATACTTGTATTGATTTCATTTTTTAACTGTAAAAGCAATTTCATTATCTGCCTCTGTACTATTAGGTCAAGACCTGTGGTAGGCTCATCCAATATTATTAATTTAGGTCTTTGAATAATAGAAATAGCTATTGCCACCCTCTGTCTCATACCCCCGGAAAGCTGGTGCGGGTAACTGTTGAGGACCCTTTCCACGTCTCGAATCATTAGTTCCCTTAAAATTTTCTCCATTATTTCTTCCCTATGAACTTTATTTTTTTCATAACCAGCGATATCCATTGCCTCCTCAATTTGCCTCCTTACTGTGTATACAGGATTTAAGGATATTATAGGCTCCTGAAATACCATGTTAATTCCTTTGCCCCTGAAATTGAACTTTCTGTTAAAGGGTATTATCTTTTCATTGTCGAATATTATTTCTCCGCTTCCTATGAATGCTGGGGGAGAATCAAGTACACCTACAATAGTCTGTGCCAGTGTAGATTTACCTGATCCACTTTCCCCCACTATGCCCACAACTTCACCTTTTTTTACATACAGATTGACACTTTTTAATATATCTATTCTTTTATCTAAAGTTTCAAAATATACAGATAGATTTTTTACCTCAAGTATTGTTTCATTTTTAGCTTTTTTTTCTTCATTAATTATTGTGATTACCATAATTATTCAATTCAAATCATACTTTTCTTCAACTTTTATTTTAATGTCCCTTTTGCCGAGTTCAGTGAAGAACTGTTTTGGGGGTACAATCTGCTCTGGTGGTTTTACACCTTTTCCTTTTAACTGACCACTTATGATCATCTGTGCAGCTATGGACCCCGGCACACCTACTTCTTTTTGCGAGGCTGAAACCTTCCATTTCTCATCATACTTAAAAAATGCTGATATCTTTACATTCTTGTGTTTGCCCTCGTCCAATCCTGTTGCTTCAACCACAGTTATTTCGTAATCCCTTATTTGCAAATCTTCAGGGGGATAGAGCATCCCTTGCTCTTTAAGCATCTGGAAAAGGAAATCCCTGGGTACTATTTCAATGTTGTTAATTTTCATTTTCTCAGTTTTACCAAATCCAATGTCCGCTAAAAACTTTAATTTTTCAATATCCGCACTCCCTTCCCTCCATTCTACATACTTTAAACCTTTTTCTGAAAAACTGTAGGGTATTGTAGCAATTTCAGAATGTACCGTCCTGAATATTTTTATTTTGCCTACTTCCCCTCCAAAATCATACTCTTCGCTTACTGAAAATGGATCTGATTCAATAAAATTCCCGTCATAATGAACAGCTTTTAGTGTAAATTCATCGAACAACGTACTCGGGGACCATGTGAAAAATAACTTGGGATAATTTGTTTTATCAACCCATCCATCCCTGATTATTATGGAATCCACCTTATCAAGCTTACTTACCGCATAGCTTGCCATTATATTTGAAATTCCCGGTTGTGCACCCATGCCTATAATAGCAAGTAAACCGGCATCCTTGAACTGCTGATCCATTTTAATCTGTTCAAGTGTGATATAATAAAGTCCTCCGAAGTCTATGTAATTAGTCCTGGCCTCAAGGGCTGCTTTCATTACTTTAAGGTTATGGTAATACTGGACACCATTTATTACTACCTCTGAACCCTTTATGGCCCTCACAACTTCTTCATGATTATTTACATCAAGCTTTACAAACTTTACCCTGGGATCCTTGAAATCAACTGTTTTTTGAATATCACCAACCAAAATTTCGTCAATTTTCTGATTACCCAGGAGATCAAAGACTGCACATCTACCTGTCATTCCCATTCCGCCCAACACAGATACTTTCATATTATTGATATAAGAATAAAACCTTATAAAGATTTTGTTAAATAAGGTTTTAAATTAAAAAAATTCCAATTAATTTTTCATATTCAATTAATTTTTCCATTTTATTTTTCATAATTGAGAAAAAGTAATATACCCGTAAAACAATATAGATACATATATGGGTAAGGGAAGTGTGATTATGGAATCTGATGGAAATACGGATCTGGAAAAAATACATGAAGTACAGAAAAAATACGAGACGAGAAGATCTGAGTATCTTTACGAAAAGTCAAAAAAATTGATCCCCACAGGGGCAAGTTCATTGATGAGAACATCCTCCTGGGATCCGTACCCCCTATATATAAAGGGTGGTAAAGGAAGCAAAATATGGGATGTTGATGGAAATGAATACATAGATTTTCTTATGGCCTTTGGGCCTGTAATAAACGGTCACGCAAATGACAAGATAAATTCTGCAGTGAAAAGATTTCTAAGGGATGGTAGCATATTCGGTGCCCCCCATGAAATGGAGTACAAATTAGCCAAAAAATTTAAAAAATTTGTTACAACACAGGATAAGGTTATTTTTGCCCTGAGTGGATCTGATGCCACGTTCTATGCTATGAGAATAGCAAGGGCAGCAACAGGGAAAGATAAAATTTTGAAGTTTGAAGGCCATTATCATGGTCTCCATGATTATGCTGCAATTTCTGTAGAAGCCCCTCCTCCTGTTGCAGGATTAAAATGGTTCCCTAAATCTCTCCCATACTCTGCTGGTATACCCTCACCTGTAATGGATACAGTGGTTGTGGCCTCGTGGAATGATCTTGATAGCCTGAACAAGATCTTGAGAATAAGGGGGAATGAAATAGCGGCTATAATAATGGAACCAATAATGGCTAATTCTACTGTAATATCACCCGATAAAGATTATCTCAAAGGTGTGAGGGAATTGGCAGATGAATATAACATTCTCCTCATATTCGATGAGGTAATTACTGGATTTAGGGTGAGCGAGGGGGGTGCACAGAAACTATACGGAGTTATTCCCGATCTTTCAACATGGGCAAAAGCCTTGGGTAATGGTTATCCCATTGCCGCCATAGCTGGTAAAAAGGAATACATGGATCTCATAGGAAATGGTGTTGGTTATGGTGGAACTTACTTTGCATTCCCAATTTCCCTTGTAGCTTCCTATGCAAACCTTAAAATACTTGAAACAAACGATTTCGAAGCATACAGCCATTTGGCCAGGATAACAAGGAAACTTGCAAGAGGTATAGAAGAGGTGGCCGAGGAACTTAACGAAAATATATATGTAAACTATGAAACTGGAATACTTTCATTTTCATTTACAGAATTGAAAAATATTAAAAATTATAGAGACAGCATAGATATGGACTGGGAAAAATACAAGGGTGTTCAGCACAAAATGCTTGAAAAAGGTATATACTACCATCCAGATGCAGCGGAGAGACTTCCACCATCTACAGCACATACTGATGAGGATGTGGATAGATTTATAATTGCTTTGAGAAATTCCATAAAAGAGTACAATAAAGAGAATTGAAATGGGATATTATACCATTTTTTTTAATTTCTAAGTAATTTTTTCCCATTTTTGATAGATTTTAAATACTTTATTTACATTAACACTACTATGGAAAAAATGTCTGAGAATTTCGATCCTGTAAAAATTAATACAGATTTAACATACGGCACTTGGAGAAAACAGTCAGATTGGAAGCCTCTTCTATTCACCAAGGCAGAAGGTATTTACTTCGAAGACAATCATGGCAAAAAGTATATGGATTTTTCATCCCAGCTAATGTGTTCTAATCTTGGTCATGGTAACAAAGAAATAATAAAAGCAATAAATGAACAACTTGAGAAATTTGAATATGCTCAACCAGGTTTTGCAACTGAAATAAGGGCAAAGGTAGCAATGGAACTCCGAAAAATCCTTCCAGAAAACTTAAACAAATATTTCTTTGGATCTTCAGGAACAGAAGCGAATGAAGCTGCAATTAAAACTATAAGGATGTACTATTGGAAAGAAAAAAAGATTAAGATAATATCAAACTACAATTCTTACCATGGTTCTACAATGGGAAGCATATCCCTTACAGGAGATTTTAGAAGAATCTCTGTAGATGTTTTTCATTCATCAACAAATGTAATACATATTCCTGGTCCTTACTGTTATAGATGTCCTTTTGGATTGAAATATCCTGAATGCGATCTTGCCTGTACACATTACCTGGAATATGTAATTAAGAATGAGGGAAACGTTGGTGCATTCTTCATTGAACCTGTTACAGGTACAAATGGTGTCATAGTACCACCAGATGGTTACTTAAAATCTGTAAGAGAAATTACAAAAGAAAACGATGTTCTTTTGGTGACTGATGAAGTGATGAGTGGGTGGGGAAGAACAGGAAAATGGTTTGCAGTAGAAAACTGGGGTATAAAACCAGATATCCTTACAACAGCAAAAGGTATTACAGGTGCGTACCTTCCCCTTTCACTTATGGCAACAGACAGAAAAATTACTGAATTTTTCGAAGAAAATTATTTTGCGCATGGACATACCTACGAAGCGCATCCTGTTCCCCTGGCAGCAGCATATGCAGCTATTAATGAATATAAAACAAAGGATCTAATCCAGAATTCCTATGAACTGGGTAAAATTCTAAAGGGTAGATTAGAAGAAATAAAGGAAAATCATCCTTCAGTAGGTGATGTAAGGAGCATAGGATTATTCGGGGCTGTTGAAATAGTCAGGGATAGGGAAAAGAAAACGCCTTTCAATGTTTACACCGAAAAAATAGAGGGTAAACCATTGATGGTGGAAAAATTAACAAAGGCTGCTATGGAAAAAGGTGTGTATCTTAGCTCCTGGGTAAATCATTTTATCATTGCTCCACCTCTTATAATTAAAAAAGAGGAATTGTTGTACGGTCTAGATATAATTGATGAAATATTAACAATATCGGACAAGGAGGTGAAAAAATGAGGAAAATAATGAATTTTATAGATGGTAAATTTGAAGAACCTAAAAGAGATGGAAAATACCCTGTGTTTAATCCTGCATTTGGCGAAATAATAGGTGAAGTATCGGAGGCAGATAGAGAAGAAATAGATAGAGCTGTTGATCTTGCATATGATGCCTTTCTTAAATGGTCTCAGGTACCTGTACCGGAGAGAATAAAATATTTGTTCAAGCTTGAAAATTTGATGTGGGATCACATTGATGAGATTGCAGAAATTACCACAAATGAACACGGGAAAACTTTCGATGAGGCAAAGGGTGATACAATAAGGGCAATACAGAATGTTGAATCCGCAGCAGCTGCCACATACAATATAATGGGAAATAGCAATAAAGATATAGCAAATGGTATAGATGAGGATCTCATCCGCGAGCCGTTGGGTGTTTTTGCCATCATATCACCTTTTAACTTCCCCCTTATGATACCCTTCTGGTTCATGCCCTACGCTATAGCGCTGGGTAATACCGTAATAATAAAACCTTCAGAAAAAACACCCATGAGCATTGAAAAATCCATGGAACTCATTAGTAAGGCTGGTATACCAAGTAATGTGGTACAGGTGGTAAACGGAGGAAAGGAAGCAGTGGATTTTATAATAGAGAATAAAAAAATATCGGGGATTAGTTTTGTAGGGTCTACCCCTGTTGCTGAATACGTTTACAAAAAAGGTACTTCAATGAAGAAAAGGGTACAGGCTGGAGCGTCGGCAAAGAATTTTATACTCGTTATGCCGGATGCTAATATAGAGAAAAATATGAAAAATATAATAGGTTCATTTTTTGGTAATGCCGGTGAGAGATGCCTTGCAGGAGCTGTTCTAGTAACATTCGAGGAGAATCATGATGTTGTAACCAGAGCATTTGTCAAGGAAGCTTCGGCCTTGAAAATAGGGTATGGTATGGAAAAGGGCGTGGAAATGGGACCATTAATTAGGGAAGAACATAGGAAAAGGGTGATTGAGTACATAGAGAGTGGTATTAATGAAGGTGCAAAGCTTTTACTGGATGGAAGGCAATATAAAAACGATAAATATCCCAAGGGCTTTTTCCTGGGTCCTACTATCTTTGATTCCGTTTCCGAAAATATGAGAATTGCAAAAGAGGAAATATTCGGTCCGGTGGCAAGTATCATTACGGTGAAAAATTTTGAAGATGCGATTGATATGATCAACAGGAGCAGGTATGGAAATGCATCTTCCATATATACAGAATCTGGCGGTTTTGCAAGAGAGTATGTAAAAAGAGTGAAGGCAGGAAATATAGGTGTTAACATAGGTGTTGCGGCCCCCATTGCATTCTATCCCTTTGCTGGTATGAAGGATTCTTTCTTCGGCGATCTTCATCCCCAGGGAGGATTGGACCATATACTTTTCTTCACAGATAGCAAAGTTGTGATAAGCAGATGGTGACTTAAAAAGAAAAATAAACGGGGATACCTACTTCCCTAGAAATTTTTATTGCTATTTCTTTAATTTTTTCATCAATAAGGAAATGTTTTGTAATTCCCGATGACATGCCATTGCGATATCTAAATTTATCCATTATGATGTATTCAGCACCTTTTTTGGAGAATAAATCAAACATTCTATATATTTCTTCAGGAAGGGAGTTGTAAATGGGTGCTATCATTACATATTTTCTTGTGTTGATTTTATCAAGTGCATTAATAACCCTTTCAACGGATGGTGAATTGGGTTCAAGAAGAGATTTTTTTGATTCATCAAGCGTATTTATAGTGAATCCCACTTCAGCAAAGGGCGAATAATCCAGTAGATCCTTATCCCTGATGATCAAATCCGATTTAGTGAGAATGGTAAAAAATTTCTTATTTTTTAAAATTATTTCTATTGAATTTCTTGTAATTCCGTATTTGCTTTCACATGGTTGGTATGGATCTGTGATACTTCCTATGAATATCCTTCCCTTTACATTTTTAATCTCCTTTTGAAGAAGAAGGGGAACATTTATTTTTACACCTATGTTTTCTTTAAATATAATAGGATCTTTTTTTAAAAAATATGGAGAATAGCAGTAAATGCATCCATGTGAACAGCCGATATAAGGATTCAAAGAATATTCCACATTCTCTAATGCGGAATAGGATAATGCTCTCTTTACCCTCACCTCATAACATTTCATTTAAACGCCCCTGGTGAAGAATGAAATC
>CAYSIM010000021.1:9943-12562 GCA_964431165.1 uncultured Thermoplasmatales archaeon
AAGTAGTTTACTATTCCTTATCCATTCATGGGGAGGTATATGAAATCTTGAAAAAACATATTCCAAAGCTTTCCTTTCATCATCAAAAATATTCGGGTTTGATGCAAGTGCATTTCTTACATTTTCTCTCACATTCCATACACCTACAGGTAATATATATGATGGCTGTGCTTCTCTGAGAACAATTGCCATAGCCTGCCTTCTTCTTTTATTTAAAAATTCAGTTATTGCCAGTCTGGCAGAATAATAACATCCGCCTATTTCAGCATAATCTTTTCTTCCCCCATAGAATTCGTGATCCGAAATTATGAAAATATCCTTACTGTAAGGATTCCATAATGTACCTGGGTACCATCCTTCCACAAGTTCATAAGCCCAAGCCCTTGGTAAAAGTATTACCATAAAAATATTTTCCATTCTCCTGGATTCATAAACTTCAATTTTATCTACTGTTTCGTAATTTTTAATTTTTTCTAAAATAATTTCGGATAATGTAGAATCAACAGCTGTTATTGACCATCTTGTTGGTACTAGCTTTCTATATTTTTTCAGACCCAGCATTCCTGCAGAAAGCACTTTTTGGATTGCAGAAACCCTTATACCTTCTTTATAAAGTTCAAAAATTCCATCCCTAGCGTTCAAATCTGTATCTTCGTATACTTTTTCAATCTTGAAATTTGTATTTTCCTGATATAATACCATTTTCTGAAGCTCTCCAGATGCCCCGTATGGCGGTATTTCATCACCAAGGGGTATTACATATGTAGGCTTTTTAAAAAATTTTTCTTCAATAAAAACAGGCTTTTCAGATAATACTATCTCCTGAAGCGATCTAACGTAATTATTTTCTACTTCAGCCACATCCACCCTTTTCTTTGCTCTCACTATCGAAACTCTAATATCTATGAAATTATGAATATCCATAGAAATCCACTTTTCAGGTAAATCATAAATCTCAGTATCACCTAAAACAGGTGGGACCATAGCTCCTGCATTTACCTTTGGATATCCATTTCTCCCTACAAATATCGACTGTGGCGAATTTCCCTCCAGATATTCTCCAAGTTTGGTCCTAATTTTTATATAACTCCTATATTTGGCGAGTATGGGACATTCACTCTTTCCACAAAGGAGTTTGTCACCTTTGCATATTGCACAAATCTTTCCCATTGATTCTTCCGAGCTTTTAACTATATGTTCTCTTTTTTTCACATTTTAATAAATATATGGAAAGGTTAAAAAACATTTTTCATTTCATAGGAAAATAATGGAAGAACATTATTTCAAATCTAAAATAGGAAAAATACATTATTACCATAAAAAAGGAAAGTACCCTGCAATATTTATCCACGGTATAGGCGGGAATGGTAAGAGCTGGTTGAAGATTTCTAGATTTTTGTCGGATGAATTTGATGCATATTTCATAGACCTACCCGGTCATGGAAAATCCGATAAACCTTTTATTCAATATACTCTGGATCTTAATGCAAACATATTGAAGGATTTCATAGATCTCCTTGGTACAAAAGACATTATTCTTGCTGGAAATTCCTATGGTGGCTGGTTAGTTCTTTATTTCTCAATAAAAATAATATCCCCTAAACTTATTATTCTTGAAGATAGTGCAGGTTTGAACAGTCCTATAGGATACTCAAATAAAAATGCCCTCAACTCCTTTATAGAGTCACTCTTACGCATTGGTAATGAAAAATTTGTTATAGAAAATATGATTAAGAATAACATGGAAGAAAAATATAGGATTAAGGAAGATGAACTAAAAAATATTAAATCAAGAACAATAATAATCTGGGGAAAGGAAGATAAAATAATACCTATTGAATTTGCTTATAAATTTAAGAAATACATTGAACATTCAGAACTGTATATCATAGAGGGCGCTGGTCATATTCCACACTTTGAAAAACCTGAAGATTTTTCATCCATACTTAATAATGAAATTTTAAATATAATGAGAAATGTTTAAATAATATTTATTAAATTAATAATGGAGGTGTAGAATTTGGTGGAGAAAGAACAGAATATGATAGAAAATTATATGTTCAGAATAGTTTCAAGAATAAAGAGAAACGGTAAACCAATGAAGGTAAAGGTTGTACAGGGAGAAACAATTTCAAGTGTTCTAACACCCATTCCAAAGGTGGAGAACCCTGATTTTAAAATAGAAAAAATATACAGGATAAATTATCCATACACATTCGCAAGAATACTTTTTGATAAAAAGAATTTTGAATATTACTATGAAGCAATAGAACCTCCACTTAATCAAAAACTTTATTCTCTCTTGAGGGAAATATATTCTTCCCTGAACCAGACACTCAAATTCGAATGGTATCTCAAGACACAGAATGAAAAGGAATTATATCTGACACAATCTGTAAAAAAATTCCTCGAATCAAGAGGAATTGAGTTATCTGAACTTGATCTTGAAAGGATTTTTTATTATCTTAAGAGGGATTTCATAAAGTACCAGAAGATAGATCCTCTCATTAATGATGAGTATATAGAAGATATTTCCTGTGATGGTGTTAATGTACCAATATACGTTTACCATAGAATCTATGGCTCAATTAAAACAAATATAATATTTAATGATGATAA
>CAYSIM010000021.1:12584-12876 GCA_964431165.1 uncultured Thermoplasmatales archaeon
CAACAACTTTATAGTTTACATAGCACAGAAATGTATGAAGCAGATATCAGTATCCGATCCTATACTTGATGGCACAACTCCGGAGGGGCACAGGGTACAGGCTACATATAGTAGAGAGGTGACAACAAGAGGTGGAACATTCACCATTAGAAGATTTAAGGAAAAACCTTTTACACCCACAGACCTCATAAAATATGGTACTGCAAGTCCGGAAATGATAGCATATCTATGGATAGGCGTGGAACTGGGCGAGTCCATGATAATTGTGGGGGGACCTGCCAGTGGTAAGACA
>CAYSIM010000022.1:0-1855 GCA_964431165.1 uncultured Thermoplasmatales archaeon
TTTCACATTTTCTTCCATACATGATAGAAGAGCGAGCCACCAAACCTGCTACCCCTATCAACAAGAACCAATCCGGATGATCTGAACATGGAAACTATATCCCATTCGGATGGATACTCTATGTATGTGAAAAATAGTGTGAAATATTCATGAACCATTTTACCTTTGGTTACAATGATTGATGAGAGTATGGGGAATAGCATGATGTATAAATAGAAAAAAAATTTCTGTAAAGGATGCTCCGGTTTCCTTATGTCAACTATTACAGCCTTTCCACCGCTCTTCATTACCCTTGAAATCTCTTTTGCTGCTTTTCTATGCGATACAGCATCCCTGAAAGAGAAGGCGCATGTAATGAGATCAAATGAATTGTCCTTGAATGGCATTGATTCGAATGCACCAACTATTTTTTCCCCTTCCACATGGTTGATGTGAAGGAGATCCCTAGAAGGATCCAGTAGGAAAGTTTTTTCCACATTCACACTTTTTTTCACAAGGAGAGCCATGTCCCCTGGACCTGTGCCTGCATCAAGATATGAGCAACAATCATTTATATTTCTAAGGGACATTTTTCTAATTATTTCTTCATTGCCCAGGCTCATTATCTTGTTCATTCTTGAATAATAGGGCATCAACCTTTCAAGACTTTTAATTAAATCTCTCCACCTTTCCTCTCTCATCTGAATATTTTTCCCCCGCCGTATATCCTGGGCATCTTTTCCTGCTGCCCTATCACATAATGATCATCCGTAACTGCTATCTCCTGCTCAAGATCAAGAAGAACTATGCTTGAAGAAATATCTGAAACCGTAGCTGCATATTTACCCATATTTGAGTACAGCTGAACCTTTGCACCGTTGTAGAGATCCTCCTTCACAGCCTGGCTTCTCTTCACCCTTAGCCTAATGGATGATGCCGTCATAAATCTTTCATGGGAGGCAAGAATTGATCCCCTTTCCACATCCTCTGGCTCAACTCCCCTGAGTGCAAGACCTACCCTTGCACCTACAGGTGCTGTCTCCACGTCCACATCCTGCATCTGTATGCTCTTTATCTCAGTGCTCTTCTGCCCTGGAAAAATCCTCAGTTCCTGGTGCTTCTTTATTCCACCTGCCTTCACAAAACCTAGGGCCACAGTGCCCACGCCCTTAACACTAAACGATTGGTCCACCACAACATAACCTTCTCCTTCTACATTCCTTTCACCAAGGGCTCGCAGGAATTCCAAAATTGCCTCGAGATTTTTTCCAGCGAATGTATAATTCTCCATGGGTGTGTTTCTCACGAACATCTTAATTTTCCTGAGATTCTCATCATCACCTATGAATATTCCCTTCTCTATGTTAAAAGATTCAAGTGTCACAAGCACCTCGCCCAGGTTCCTGTCTATGCTACTCACGTCCACCATTGCAGCATCGCTCACTGAAGCAGCAAGGGCAAGAGGAACTATCCTCTCTGGAAATCTTGAGGGGTAAAGGAATGTGAAAACATCTTCCCCGCTCTTCCTGTTGTAATACCTGATATCCGTTTCTGATCCATGCTTCGCTATGTTCTTCAGCAAATCCTCATCCGTATAGGCAAGCAACGTATGGTGCATTTCATTTCACCTTTATTCAAAATTCCGAATTTACTAATTAACTTTTTGAAATAGTTCTCTTTACCATGATTTATGTACTGTGGAAAATTACTTAGCACCTGGAACATAGGATCCATGTACTGGATAAAGATGATGTTTTCGATAGCATTTTACATAATGGGTATCATTCTCATATTCATTTCCCTTAATTCCATAGTGGGTATCATCATAGGTCTAATTCTCATCATGGTGGGATTCATATTCGGCTCACTCACTTTA
>CAYSIM010000022.1:1865-11748 GCA_964431165.1 uncultured Thermoplasmatales archaeon
GGAAGAAATACAATATATGCAAAACTTTTTGAGAATTGCTACAGGGGCTATGAAGCACCACTTTCATTACCCGGAATTTCCATAGATTTTTCGAGTAATCCAAAGCTTCTTGTCATAAGGTACACATATTATTTTTCCCCTGGCGTATTTATTCCTCTGGATTCACCATGGCAGGGCTGGAACCTCTTCTTCATATATGATGGAAAGGTGGCATGGGGACCTGACGTTTCCACCGTTAATTACTTCAGGCGTGATCATGTTTTCATGGGTTCCGTGGTGAAAAGATTCAGGGAGCTTGGTCTGGAAGTGGAATACATACCCCTTGATCCACAGTACATGGATGCATTCATTGAAAGGATGAGGGAAGCCGCAAGAAAATACAATTCCCTCAAGGAAATAATAAGGATCACGGGAATAAGGGATGACGGTACCCTTGAGGGTGTGAAGCCTGAAAAAATTTATGAACCACCAGACAATCTTCAGAAGGCAGATGTGAGCATTGCATACGAGGAACTCCTTCCAGAGATACTATCCAAAAGGTAGCCACCGTAGCTCAGCAGGAAGAGCGGCTGATTCGTAATCAGCAGGTCGGGGGTTCGAAACCCTCCGGTGGCTCTCAAGGTACCTCATTTTTCAGACCATGACCTGTCAGTATGATTAGATTTTCACCATCCCAATTTTTCTTAAGAAATGCTGCATATGCAACGGCTGAACTGTACTCGGTCATCATACCCTTCCTGAGGAGAATTTTCCTTGCCCCTATTATCTCCTCTTCTTTGACTATTATGCATTTATTCGCCTTCATAACCTTTAGCATTTCGTCCAGCAAAGGAGGTTTTGTACTTATGAGGGCATCTGCAACTGAAGTTATTTCCCTGGGAGGATTGTAGGGTGTGCCATCCAAGGCATGGCAGAGTGGTGATACCTGCTCAGTCTGTACAGCAACAATCTCCGGCATTTTTTCTATCCTGCCAGATTTAAATAGATGGTTGAAGCCTGAATGCAATCCCAAAAGAAGAGTGCCAGCTGATACAGGCAGGAAAATTCTATCGGGTATGTTGCCATTTAAATCCCTGTAAATTTCATAGGAGATCATTCTCATGCCATCCCTGAATTCGGGGTTAAAAACATGGCTGGCAAAGAATCCATCCGCCTCCATCGCAGCCCTTGTGATTTCTTCCCTTGTCCCCCTTATTCTGTGCACCTTTGCACCAAACGCCTCTATCATTTTTATTTTGAAAGGATTTGCCTTTTCAGGGACAAAAACATGCACATCAAGACCTGCTCTTGCACCGTAGGCAGCTATTGAAGCCCCCGCATTCCCCGAAGAATCCTCATTTATTCTCTTTATATTTTTACTTTCAAGATATGGTTTCAGTGAGGATATTAAAGTGAGTGAACCCCTGTCCTTGTAGGACAATGTGGGGGAGAGATACTCCAACTTGAATATTGCATCTTCGTAAATAAGAGGTGTATTTCCTTCACCCAGGCTCCACCACTCCTTTATGTAGGGGAAATTTTCCTTTAGATTTTCTTTGAAATTTTCATCAACTCTTGAAATGAATAAACCACCGCACTTTTTACAAAATAGTTCATGGTCCTCCCTTTTTGAACCGCATCTGCCACATATGAATTCCATGGTAAATTGTATATGAAAGTGTTAATTAATGTTATCAGGTCCCATGAAAATCTTTTTATATTGAAAATCATAAGGTAAAGGCAGGTGTAATCATGACTTTCTGGCAGGGTAGATCCAGCAGAAAAATGACAGGCGGAAAATACAGGCAGGCCAGGCGTAAGAGAAGGCATGAGCTGGGAAGCGATCCAGTTCTTACTAAGCTCGGAGAAGAAAGAAAAAAGGTGGAAAGGACCTTCGGCGGCCATCAAAAAATAAAATTACTTTCCACAAACATTGTAAATATGTACGATCCTGAGACAAAAACGATGAAAAAGGTGAAGATAATCACCGTTAAGGAAAACAGGGCAGATCCGCACTTTGTCCAGAGGAATATAATAAACAGAGGTGCAGTGGTTCTGACAGAAGCTGGCCTTGTGAGGATCACCTCTCGACCCGGACAGGATGGCGTATTAAACGGCATCCTTATAGGGAAATGATAATCTACACTTCCTATTTTAAAAGATCGTTATCAAGGAAAATGGGTAGAAAAGTACCGAGGAACCTTGCATCGGATGCTACACCTGAAAAGGTGGAGCAGGCCCTTAAGAAGCTTGGCATTAAATACGAAAAACAGGATAAGATGTACCCAAAAAACTGGTATGATGATAGAGTAAGATTTTATATTGAAACAGAAAAAAATAAAAGCTATCTTCTAAGGGAGATAGCCAAAATAATTAAAACAATTTAGAAATTTTAGTATCTTTTCTTAAAGTCCCTTCTTCCACCACGTCCGAATGATCTTCTATCAGACCTGAATTCCTGCTGGTGCTCCTGGGCACTCAGGTCATTTTCGGTATTCACTGTTTCCAGTTTCTCTTCGCTTTTCTTTATTGAACCGTATTTGCCTACGTTCAGCCTCATGTGTCCTCTGACAAGAGTTACGTATCCGTTGTCTATGTAGAGCGTATCTCCCTGTGATATGTCGTTAGACTGGTCACCCCAGAGGGTGAGTGTTATCAATCCTGTCTCGTCTCCTATTACCACTTCTGTGAGTTTTCTCGATTCTCCATACCTGGTCTGTATTTCCTTAGTCTCTCCAACGCTTGTCACTTTTCCCAAAACATTAACCCTTTTTGATTCAGGGCTAAGGTCTTTTATTTTCGTTACGTTTTCCATACTTTCTTCCTTCTTTTTTCTTTTTTAGAACGGCTTACTCCCCGCCTTGTCGCAAAAGAGCTTTTCCGTTCAGATAGAAGAATGGAAATCCATATTTAAATATTTCCATGTTCCATTTAAAATTTCAAGAAGTTCATTCCTCTTTTGGCCTTGGTCTTTTGGGACGGCTGCATATTGCCTGTAGATCACCATCGTAGAATATTTCCCTTTCCGGATATTTCCTCCTGAGTTCTTCCATCAATCTGTATACTTCCTCCACTGTTATATCTGGATTGTCTTTTATCCTCAGGTGGACTGTTTTATCATCCGGATTCATTTTAATAAAAGTATTCTATTTCACTATAAAAATCTTTTTTGAGGTATTGCTGAAAATTTTTAATAATTTGTTTTCCTACACTAAAATATGAAGGGTTTCAGATGCATGCTTGTTTCCTGGAAAAATATAGAGGACTGGGTGAAGGTAGTAATTCATAAAATAGAGAAGGATGGTTACTCTCCTGAAATCATAATAGGTCTTGCCAGGGGGGGACTGGTTCCAGCAAGGCTGATCTCTGACAGAATGCAGTTAAAGGACCTCTACGCAGTAAAGACAGAGCATTGGGGAATCACTGCCACGCCTGATGGTCAGGCAAGGATCACACAAACACTGCCCGTAAAAATATCAGGAAAAAGTGTTCTTGTTGTTGATGATATAACGGATACAGGTCAGAGCCTGAGCCTCGCTGTAAAACATGTGGAGGATATGGGACCTTCACATTTAAAATCGGCAACATTGCTGCATATTCTGCACTCAAAATACAGGCCAGATTATTATGCTGAGGAGGTGCCCGAGGACAAATGGACTTGGTTCATTTTTCCCTGGAACGTTTACGAGGATCTTTCAAACATTACATTGAAAATACTTGAGGAAAACAGGGTAACGCTGGATTCACTTAAAGAAATTTACAGGAAATATTTTTACATAGATCCTGAAATTGAAAGGCTTGAAGAAACACTTGAAATTCTGCAAAAAAAGGGAAAGGTGAGGAAGGAGGGAGAATTTTTCATCAAATCATAGTGTTTTTTCCACTGTTTTTGTTATTTCCTTCTGGAACATTACCACAAGTGTTTCCATCAGCTCCTTTTTCATCTCCTGGGGCATTGATGCTATTACTAGGGAAACAAAGGCCTTTGTGAACTCGGTTGCCGCGGATGCTTCCTGCACCTTCGCCTCGACATATTTTCTAATTGCACTCCTTATCTCCTTCCTTATCTCGGGGTTCTTATCCAGTATTTCGACAACATATATTTTCAGCTCATCCTTCACAATATCCCTTAGCACCTCAGAGAATATGGATTCGTCAGGAAGGGATTTCTGCACCATGTTCATTATTTCGTTAAGATCCATGGTGCAATGAATATTTTTCAATCACTATTAATTTTTCCCCTCTCTATCTTTGCCCTTTCACTAACTATTGCACTGTTACCGCTGGGATCCTCTATTATTATTGTAAATTTTTCCAGACCATTCCTCATTCTGCCTATTTTTTTCAATCTCTCAATAATTTCTTCTTTATTCTTTTCATCCGTATCCCTCAGTAGCTGTGAAAGTATGTTTATGATCCTTGTAAGAACACCCTCCACATTTGATACGAATGATTCACCTGACGTAACTGGATCTATGGAAACGCCTATCTCGGGTATCCTTATGCTTGCATAGGAGGATCTTATTACCCTTACATTGAGGTCATCTGCCCCCGATGCAATGAAGGTGATTTTGATAGGATCTCTCTGTTCAAGCATTATCACATCGCTATGCCTGTAACCGCATGAAGAACAGTAGGTTGTCATTATGAGCATTTTACCAAAATGCTCCACATTCTCCTCTTTAAAACTTGTTTCAAGTGTATCTTTACCGCATACAGGGCATTTTTCCCTCATTTCCATTCCATCCATTCCTTCAATTTTCCCGTTATTATGTAACTCTTAGATTTTAATGATTCCACAGATCTTGAACCTGTGAGGAACATGGCAGCCTTCATTTCCTCCACTATCACCTGCATTTCCTCCAGGAGTGGTCTGTAACCCTGCCTTGCATACTTTAATACATGGCCGGCCATGCCAACTAGATCGGCACCGAGAACAATAGCCCTTGCCACGTCAAGGCCATTCCTTATGCCCCCGGAGGCTATTATTTTAAGGCCAACATTTTTGGTCTTGATCACTGAGTAAGGAGATGGTATTCCCCAGTCCCAAAAAGTTAAACCAAGTCTTTCCCTTATTCTATCATTAATCATCTTTGCCCTGTAATGCTCCACTGCAGAAAATGATGTACCTGAAACACCCGAAACGTCGAGGGCCATTACCCCTGCCCTTTTCAGCCTCAGTGCAGTGTTGAAATCAATACCAGCACCCGTTTCCTTGGCGATCACGGGGAACTTGGAACAAACATCCCTCATTCTCTGTTCCACACCCTTAGCCCTCTTATCACCTTCCGGCTGCACCACTTCCTGCAGGAAATTGAAATGTATGTCAAGGAAATGTGCATCTAGTGAATTTATTATGTAAGAAAGTTCCTCATCGTTCACAGCCTTCTCCCTGTGCTGTTCTATAAGCTGTGGTGCACCAATGTTGGCTATCCTCAGCGGTATATCGTATTCCTTAATGATTGCAAATGTTCCGAGCAATTCTTTATTTTTCAGTAAAACCCTCTGGCTACCCACACCCATGCCTATCTGCATCTCCGATGCTACCTTCGCAATCGTTTCATTTATCACCCTCGCCTCCTGGAAACCGCCTGTCATAGATTCTATAATTATGGGATACTTGAGATTCCTTCTGAAGAAATATGTTTCTGTGGAAATTTCCTCATAATTTATTTCCGGCATGGCATTGTGGATGAGCGTGATATCATCCCAGTAGTTATAATGGGATGAAACATCTTTTTCTGATGCTATTTCAACGTGATCCGATTTCCTGTTCTCTATCATGATAACACCCTCGTTCCTTTTACCCTTTTCCCCTCCATCGCTTCCCTCAACCTTCCCTCAACTAGGCCGTTTATAACAAGTACCTCTATCCCCAATTTTGCAATGCTCCTCATCACCCTGAGCTTACCTTCCATTGATCCCGTCACGTCTGGAACATCACCTTTAAATTCCACCCTTCCATCCTTCGTAATATTTTCTATTAACTTTGCATCCGGATAAATCTTAGGATTTCTTTCATATATTCCATCAACATCTGTGACAAATATAACCCTTTCAGGCATTAACGCCTTTGAAAGGTGGAAAGCAATCTGGTCACCCGAGCATATACTCATACCTTTTTTTGGATCCAGTACCACATCACCATAGGTAACAGGAACCATCTTCCTTTTAATGTAATCATAAAATCTCCTGTGGAGAAAAGGCTCACCAACCATGTGAAAAGCGTGCAGGGGGATTGTAATTGCAGCCTTTCCCCTTGCTATGAGTTCCTCCACTATTTTTGTATTCAATTCCTGGAGATCCCTTGACACCCGTGCATACATTATTCTATTCTCATCATTCAGTCCTTGATTAAGATTGTACTTTTCAGCCAGATGGTGACCGAAGGAACCTGCGCCATGGATAAGAATTGAATCCTCCCCTGTGAATTCATTTGCAAGCCTTTCTATCACTTCCACACGCATCTTCCTGTATTCACCCTTATGCGTTATTACACTCCCTCCCCATTTAACTATTATCATTCATGACACCAGTTCAAGCAGTGAAGGTTCCACCAACTCCCTGGGAAAACCAAGCCTCATCGCCATGGTGAGGAAATTTTTCGCAGCCATGAAATTTTTTCTGGAGAGTGCTATCCTGGCCTTGTAGTACCAGGCGATTGCATTCTTCTGATCTTTCTGGACAACTGAATTGAAAAACTTTTCTGCATCGTCAAGATTCCCCGAAATGAACATGCTTATACCGTCCGCCTCTGGGAATAATTCCTTTATGGATTCCAGTAAAACTTTTCCTTTGAGCATTTCCTCCACAGCATTGATGATATCCGGAGATCTTCCCTTGGATCTTATCACGCCTTCAAGCTTTTTGATAAAATTCTCATTTTTACCAAAATCTGCTAGATATTTCCTGAATGTTGGCAAATCGTATAGCGCTATGGTAATATCACCCTCATCTGGCTCCTTTTCACCCAGTGTTAATTCACCGAATATATCCTCCTGGGGTACTTCTGGTTTTTCCTCCACCTGCGTTTTTAAAAGAATCAATTCAGGATCATCAGGTGCTATCTTTTCCACCTTTTCTATGAACTGCTGAGCTTCAGATTTCTTTCCCTGGGAAATGAGAAATCTTGCCTTTGTTTTCAGTAACTGAACATTGTTCGGTGATAGTTTCAAACCCTCATCCACATAATCAAGATTGTTATCAGTAAGCGCCATTTGCAAATAAATCAGAGCTGCATCCTCCTTCATTCCATTTGATATGAAAAAATCAAGTTTCTGTTTAAGCGCTTCCCTATCGTTGGGATTCACGGACAATATTTTATCAAGAAGATCAATTTTATTCTGCGTAAATTTCAATGCTTCCCTGTACCATCTAAGAGCCTCATCATTCTCACGCCTTATCCTGTGTATATCACCCAGGAGTTCCATTGCCCTGAAATTTTCAGGGTCAAGTTCTATTGCCTTTTTAAGATTTCCTATTGCATAGGGTATCTGAACATTCTGGCTAACGAGTATCCTGCCTATTTCATACCATGCCTTCACATTTTTTGGATCAAGTTCCTTTACCTTTTCAAAATAATCTATGCTCTTATCCTTATCGTTCAGCTCAAACAACAATTCACCTGCCCTAAGCAATATATCTATCACTTCTTTTTTATTTTCTTCTATTGCGGCCTTTTCAGATGAATCTGCATCGCTAATCATCCTGTGTATTTTCCTAAGCGTTACCTTCGCTGCGTTGGGATTCTTAGATGATTCCTCCTCACCTTGCTTGAGCAGATCCCTTAACATCTGGATGAAATTTACGGAGGGCCTTCTTCCCAGTAATGGCATGGTTTTTTTAAATATTCTCTTTACTAATAAATTCTTCGATCATTAAATCTTAAAATATTTCACTATTGAAAATATTTATATAGAAGAACTATTTTATCCGGATAAGAGGTGAATTGCACATGATGGCAGGACAGCCCATATTAATTCTTAAGGAAGGTACGAAAAGAGAAACTGGTAGGGACGCGATGAAAAATAACATTCAAGCGGCAATAGCAATAGCCGAGGCAGTGAGGTCCACGCTCGGACCCAGGGGCATGGACAAGATGCTTGTTGATTCCCTGGGCGATGTTGTGATTACAAACGATGGTGTCACAATAATGAAGGAGATTGAGGTGGAACATCCTGCTGCAAAGATGATGGTTGAAGTGGCAAAGACACAGGATACAGAGGTGGGCGATGGTACCACCACTGCAGTTATGCTTGCTGGTGAACTCCTGAAGCAGGCACAGATGCTACTGGAGCAGAATGTTCATCCCACCGTGATTTCTGCAGGATACAGGATGGCTGCCGAAAAGGCAAAGGAAATACTTGACAAGATTTCAAGACCAATTTCTGAGAAGGATGATGAACTTCTTAAGAAAATAGCCATGACCGCCCTTGGAAGCAAGGGAGCAAGCATGAGCAAGGATCTACTCGCTGACATCTCGGTCAAGGCTGTGAAAAAGATAGTTGAAACATTGGATGGAAAGAAGGTAGCAGACCTGAATAACGTACAGGTGGTGAAGAAACAGGGAGGATCCATAGACGATACACAGATTATTGATGGAATAATAGTTGACAAGGAGAAGGCGCATCCTGACATGCCTCAGGTGGTAAAGAATGCAAAGATTGCATTACTTAACGCTGCCCTTGAGATAAAGAAGCCTGAAATAGATACAAACATACAGATCAGGGATCCTTCAATGATACACTCATTCCTGGAGGAAGAGGAAAAGATGCTTAAGGAAATGGTTGAGAAAATTGCAGCAACGGGGGCGAATGTTGTCTTCTCCCAGAAGGGCATAGATGATATGGCACAGCACTTCCTGGCAAAGAGGGGCATTTATGCGGCTAGAAGGGTAAAGAAGAGTGACATGGAGAAGCTTGAAAAGGCCACTGGCGCAAAAATAGTAATGAACCTTGAGGACCTTACACCCAACGACCTTGGCCAGGCGGAAAGGGTGGAGGAAATCAAGATAGGAGAGGATCATCTCACATTCGTTACAGGTTGCAAGAATCCCAAAGCTGTTTCCATACTTGTCAGGGGCGGAACAGAGCACGTGGTGGATGAAGTAGAAAGGTCATTACAGGATTCACTCCATGTAGTGGCAAAGGCAATAGAGGATGGAAAGGTTGTAACTGGTGCAGGTTCTGCAGCCATTGAGATTTCCCTCGCCCTCAGGGATTATGCATCATCCGTGGGTGGAAGAGAACAGCTGGCAATAGAGAAATTCGCGGATGCAATGGAAATAGTCCCCAGGACACTTTCAGAAAATGCTGGCCTTGACCCAATAGATATGGTGATAAGCCTGAGAAAAGCACATAAGGATGGGAAGAAGAACCACGGTGTTAACGTGTTTTCAGGACAGATTGAGGACATGTGGAAACTGGGTGTAATAGAACCCATCAGGGTAGGTCAACAGGCAATAGACTCCGCCACAGAGGCTGCGGTGATGATACTCAGGATTGATGATGTTGTGGCCGCAAAGGGCGGGGCAGCTGGAGGAAAAACACCAGAAAAGAAGAAATCTGAGGAGTCGGAATCCTCAGATTAAAATTTTTCTTGAAACTTTTTCAACAATCTCCACATATTCCTTTTTTGTTATTACCATTAAATCGTAATCAATAGGTTTTCTTGATCTTATTGCCCTCACAAGACCGGACTCGCTGCTCAACCTTTTTATTTTACCTTCTTTAATCACATTCACGTCCAGGCCTGTGAATCTTTTTGCTTCTAGAAAAGGTGAATCAATGATTACGTAATCATGGGAAATACCTGCGGCATCTGCTATCTCTTTCTCAATTTTTTTCATATTTGATCCCTTCAGATTTTCTGGAATTTCCTCAAGCCTAAGTGCACCCTTGAAGAG
>CAYSIM010000022.1:11760-12748 GCA_964431165.1 uncultured Thermoplasmatales archaeon
TCCTGAGACCCGCCTCCCTTGCAAAGCCAGAGGAATTTATTAGCATGGAAATGAGCTCTGAATCGTTCATGGATAGTATTTTCAATGGATCCAAAGAAACATGCTCCAGGGCCCTTGCCACCATCATCTCCGCTATCCTTGCTGTTTTATGGAAATAGACAGAGGAATACATCAATGCCCTTGCAACTATCACACCCTCAAGTGCTTCCTTTGCCTTTATATCGAAGATTATTTCATCATCCACTATTTTTATATTGTTGAAAATCCTCTGCAGATCAATGGTACCGAATGCAACGCCCGTGTAATGTGCATCCCTGGGCAGATAATCAAGTTGATCCGCATCCAGATCCCCAGAGATTATTTCACCCAGATAATTGTGCTCGTTGAATCCCATCTGCCTTTTTTTATACTTTATTGCAGATATTATTCTATCCGCATCAAGACCATTCTCAAGAAGAATTTCGTGTATCCTTCTCCTTTTATCTGGGTATTCGCCTATTATGTCCATCTCTCCCCTTATTATCTTCTCACCCACTTCCTCATGGCGCATTCCTGTCCTTTCACAAATAAAATCCTCAAGCGCATGTGAAAATGGTGGATGCCCTATGTCGTGTAGCAGACCCGCTACCCTCAGTAACATTATTTCATCCTCGCCCAGGAAAAGATTCTTCCCCAGCTCACCCGCAACGTGGGATACACCTAGGGAATGCTCAAGCCTTGTATGATTTGCACCCGGGAAAACAAGGTAGTTCAGACCAAGCTGTCTTACATTACTCATTCTCTGTACTTCTGGCGTCTCGAGAACGGAAAGCAGTGGCTCCTCCACCTTTATGGTACCGTGGACGGAGTCATGTATTATTTTGAAATTCTTCATGAGCTTGAGAGTAGGTACCAGGCAGCTGGGGTGGAGTTGGGCACGTGGCACAGCTCTCCTGTTACCGCCTCCTTCCCGCACCCCTCCGAGCATCGCAGGTCCACGGTACCGCTG
>CAYSIM010000023.1:0-12625 GCA_964431165.1 uncultured Thermoplasmatales archaeon
CCTCAAGGGCAAGCTTTTACATATACAATGATAGGGATGATGTTGATGCACTTTACCATGCACTTACCAATGTAAGAAGGGTGCTTAAATTATGAATAATGATATCTACATGGATTTTATACTTGAAAATTACAGAAATCCTAGAAATTACGGGAAGATGGATGATGCAAGCGTCATAAAGAATGGTGCCAACCCTTTGTGCGGTGATACCATCACCATCTATCTGAAGGTGGAAGATAAAATTGTAAAGGATATAAGTTTTACAGGTAAGGGATGCGCCATAAGCCAGGCTTCCGCCTCCATATTAACGGAAATGGTAAAGGGTAAAAGCCCGGAGGAGGTAAAGCAATTGAAGGAAGGCGATCTTCTTTCCGTTCTTGGCGTGGAACTTTCACCTGCAAGGCTGAAGTGTGCTCTCCTCAGCTACAATGTGCTCAAGGATGCTATTTCATCCTTTTTATGAACTCCTTCATCATTTCTGGAAGTGCTGAAGGATCCGTACCTGTGACAATGTTACCATCTACCTCCACCTTTTTGCCCGTATAGATGGCACCTGCATGAACAAGATCGTCCCTTATGGAATAAAATGAAGTTACCCTTCTTCCCTTTATTATCTCCGCAGATGCAAGGAGCCATGGTCCATGGCATATGGCACCTATCAGCTTGCCTTTTTCATTCATTTTTTTGATTAATTCCACGATCTCAGGATGCCTTCTGAGATGATCAGGTGCGTAACCTCCAGGTATGAACAACGCATCGAAGAAATCTGCATCATTCTGGCCGATGGATCTTTCAGCCTTAAGCACCATTCCATTCTTTCCCCTGTATTCTCCCTCCTTGAAAGCCAATGAAAATACCTCATATCCTTCCTCCTTCAGCCTGTAATAGGGGTAAAGGAATTCCACTTCCTCCACAAGATTATCCAGCAAAACTGCAACTCTCATAGTTCTGAGATTGTATCTTCCATATATAATTTTTTTACATGCCCCAGCATGGGATTTTTTGCAATTTCCCCCGGCCTGCTCCTGAATAGATAGAGCTCCTTTGCCCTTCCAAGGAATCTATCCATAGGTAATGTGGAGGCGGCAATGACTTCCAAAGGATCCAAGCCAAGATAGTATGCAAAGGACATCTCCTGTCTGATGGATGGAATGGAAATCATTCCATTGTCCGTACCAAGGGCAATGGTAACACCGTTCCTCCTGTACTTTGAAAAGTCTATAAAAGTGTTAAAAAAAAGGGAAGATCTTGGCGTAAGGACAACGGGTATATTTTTCTCCGCCACAATTTTAAGATCCTCATCTGTTGCCTTGTAAAGATGCACGAGGAAATCGGGCTTTAAGGATAGTACCATCTCCATATCCTCCCTCACCCTTTCACTTGCATGGATGGAGAAGATCTTTCCCTTTTCCTTGGTTTTAGCTGCAACCCTCTTTATGAAATCATAACTGTAATCTGATATTGAGCTCAATCCGATGCCTGATGAATTTTCGAGGATTAGATTTAATTCCCTTTCATCATATTCATCCGTTGAGGGCCTGGATAATACAACAGGTTCTATTCCCCTGTACTTTATTTTTCTCATGAGCTCAATACCCTTCCAACCAGATTCCCTGAAATCAAAAAAGGCCCTCTGGTGCTCCTTTTCCATGATTTTTACACTCCTTCTCATGCCTGAAATGATTTCCCTCCCATCAGCATTCTCGAGCATTCTGTGCTTGAAACCACCCGGGCCCACAAGTTCCATGTGTCCAAGTCTAGGCACCTCCCTGACAAAGGAATCGCCAATGTGCGTGTGTGCATTCACGAATCCCTCTATTAAAACATATTCAGGTTCTGCATTATTTTCCTCAAAATCCAGTATTTTATCATTATCCAGATACACCGTTCCCTTCCTGTATTTACCGTGATAGAAAAGATGGCAGTTCAATCTCATTTTTTCTTCACCACATTTATCTTTAAACCTTCCTTTCCTATGGTGAACAATTTTTCCTCAGGGTCGAAGAAGGAGCCCCTCATCTTCAGTATCCTGATCTTTCTCAGCTCATCGTATCCATCCAATTCCCTTTTTAGGTAAATGGCACCTGATGAAAGTATTAATTCAGGTTTTATTTTTGCAAGATCACCCTCAACGGTTAGCACTACTGTGCTTCCCTTTTCAACAAAAAATCTGAAGAATTTAGCCATCACTGGGTTCCTCCTCTCCTCCTCTACCCCGAATCTTTTCAGCGTTGAGAATGAATCCACTACCACCCTGTCAAAGAATTTTTCTTTATATTCAAGCTCCAGTTTCAGTATTATGCTCTCCATGGTGAGCTCTCCCTTCTCAACAGTTTTGGACATCTCAGAAATTTCCCTAATTTCACCCTTGGCAGTAACATCCCTGACAGGGTAAACGGTGGAATAAAGTGAAGGTGTTGGCACGGCATCCATCACGCTTAGCGTATGCAGATCCCAGCCAAAATTTCTGGAAACTGAATTTATTATTGTGTATGGAGGTCTGTCCGTAGCTATGTAGAGACACTTTTCACCCATAAGAATTCCCTCGTAAAGGAATCTAAGTGATAGAAGTGTTTTCCCTGTACCCGTGGACCCGGAGATTATATATGGCCTGCCAGACTTCAGGCCTCCACCCACCATTTCGTCCAGTTCCTTTAAGCCAAATTTCTGTATCCTCATCTCTTCTCTCCTCCCTTTACCTGGAAGCCATTTTTCGTTAAAAGGAGGGGTATCGCTGCTCTGCTATAGAAACATGTACTTTTTATCACCTCAAGAATTATATCCTTTCTATTTCTCCTGAGCGTTACAATGGAATCCATCATCCTGTTCAGGTGGGCTATATCCTCGGGAAATTCTGCAATTATGAGCGAGGTTGTATTTTCCATCATCCCGAAAAAATCCAGGAATGAGAGCATTGCCTCCTCCGGATCAACATCAAGCGTATAGAAATATTTCAAAGATGTAATTGAATCCAGAAGTACCCTGGAAAATTTTCTCCTTTCCATTATTACCTTGAGCGTTGATTTTAGATTAAAAACATCAATTTCCTTTGTCTGGTATTTCTCCTTCACATTCACCATCTTCACCACATCTGCTATCTGTGTAACTTCCCTGTAGGGCTTTATCTCCCTTTTCTTGGATGTTGGTGTAACATCTATGACATTTATTATGTTAAGATTCCAGGTAAAATCCTCAAAATCCATTTTTATGTCGTAAGCACTTTCGTTGAGTGAAATCAAAAGTACATCTTCATTGTTCTCTGCGCCATTTATAAGAAACTGTATTCCCAGTATAGTTTTACCTACACCCGGCTCACCCAATAGAAGGTTCAATGTACCTTCCCTTAAACCTGGAAAGTAATTCTCAGATCCTGGTATTCCCAGAGGTACTACCATTGATCATTCATATAGAATAACACAATAAAATCTTTTCTTCCTATTCTTAGATTCGTCTGGCAAAATTTAAATATTGTTATAATATTACCCTTTAACACTTTTGGTGATTATATGAAATATACAAGATTTGAAAAAGCAAGGATAATTGGTGCTAGGGCACTCCAGATTTCACTGGGTGCACCAGTGCTTATAAATGTTCCTGAAAATATTATAGATCCCGTGGATATTGCACTTCTTGAATTTCAGAAAAATGCTATACCAATCACTGTTCTCAGGGCCAAAAAGAATTTCAATCAAACATCGTAATATTCTCCAGGTTTTGGTAATATTATTTCTTTATTATCTATCTGTGAAAGTAATGCTTCCCTGTTTTCACCGTGGAAAAGTATCACCTTTTCTGCCCTGGATTTTTCTATGAATTTTATTAGATCATTATTACCTGCATGGGCAGAAAAGTCGTAGGTAACTATCTCCGCATTTATTTTTTCCTTGACACCATTTATATCCACAAATCCCGTATCCAGGAGCATCCTGCCATTCGTGCCCTCCACCTGGTAACCTGTGATTATCACACCACTCTTAGGATCATTCTTGATCTGTTCAAGGTAATATAGAACAGGTCCACCCTCCAGCATTCCCCCCGTTGTGACCACTAAACCAGATTCCAAAGCTTTTTTTCTATCACTGCTGTTCCTCACCTTTCTTGCCCATTTTCTGGCACGCTTGAATTCCTGAGGATCCCTCAGATAGGATCCGTATTTTGCAAATATCTGGTTTACAGTATTGGACATGCCGTCCACCCAGTACTCCATCTCCAGTTTTTGCATCACCATCATCAATTCCTGGGTCCTTGATACAGCAAAGGCAGGAATTACTACCCTACCCTTCCTCTCCAGTATTTCCTCTATTTTTTTAAGAAACCTTGCCTCAGTCAATTCCCTTGGAGGGTGCTCCTTCCCCGCATATGTGGATTCAATGAAAAGAATATCAGTTTCAGGGTACACACATCCATTCACAAGATGAGTATCTATTGTCTGTAGATCACCCGTGAATACGAAGCTCCTTTCATTCTTTACCAGGAACATTGTTGATCCTGGTATATGGCCACTGGATAAGGGTACAATTTCAAAATCATCTATCAAAAATTTCTTATTCAGTGAAACGTTTATGTAAAGCCTTTTCAGTGCATCCACATTATCAGTATCGAAGGGAGAATTATAACCTTCAAGATTCATTACCTTTACCGAATCCCTTAAAAGAAGATCAGTAAGCTCCAGCGTTAGGGGTGTGCCGTAAACGGGCATGGAGTATTTAAGTGTAAGGTATGGAAGCATACCGGAATGGTCAAGGTGCGCATGTGTAAGAAAGACAGCATCAGGTTTGGGTGAATCAAGGGGAAATTTAGGTGGTTTACCGGGCGTAATGCCATATTCAAAAAGAAACCTCTTTCCACTCTCTTCTATCACCAAACCGAGGCTTCCTACCTCATCCGCCCCACCTAGAAATTTGAACCTCATTCTATTCCCACTCTATCGTGGCAGGTGGCTTGTTTGTAATATCGTAAACCACCCTGTTTACCCTGGGTATTTCGTTGGTAATCCTGATGGATATTTTTTCAAGTAAGGAATGTGGCAACTGTGTATAGTTACCTGACATACCATCTATTGAATCTATCACCCTTAGGGCAATTGTCTCACCATAAACCCTTTTGTCACCGTGAACTCCTGTACTCCTTACGGGGAGTAATACTGCAAAATATTGCCAGGGCAGGCTAATCTCACCCCTTGAAAAAGCGGATTCTATTTCATTTTCCACTATGTATGTGGCTTCCCTCAGTATTTCCAGCTTCTCCTCCGTCACCTCACCCAGTATTCTAACGGATAGACCAGGACCGGGGAATGGCTGCCTCTCAGATTCAGGTATACCGAGATGCCTTGCCACCTGACGAACCTCATCCTTGTAAAGGTCCCTGAGTGGTTCAACTATCCTGAGGGAAACATCTTCAGGAATACCCGCCACATTATGGTGCGTTTTTATCCTTTCCCTAATGCCTCCACCGCTCTCAATCCAGTCCGGAGCTATCGTACCCTGGACAAGATATTCTGCACCGAAGCCCCTTGCTTCCTCCTCAAAGGCCCTTATGAATCTCTCGCCCACCACCTTCCTTTTAATTTCAGGATCCAACACGCCCCTAAGATGTTCAAGAAAATCCTTCCTTTTATCCACCAATTTTATATTCATTCCTATACTGTAAAACATTTTTCTAACATTCTCTGGTTCATTTTTCCTCATGAGACCTGTGTCTATGAAAACTGGTAAAAGACGATCTCCTATGGCCTTCCAGGCAAGGAAAGCAGATACTGTGCTATCAACACCACCGGATACCGCTATTATCGCCTTACCCTTTATTTCTTCCCTGAGCTTGGCTATTGCCTCATCAATAAATAATGCGGGATCAAACATTCAAACCATTTCCTCTTCAAATTTTTTACCTTCCTCAAGCGATCTTTTCCTTTCATTCTCCATGTAGATTTCCAGCCTTTTATCTATTTCTTTATTGTATATGGCCAGTATCCTTGCAGCCATAAGAGCTGCATTCTTTGCATTATCAACACCTACTACCGCAACAGGTACACCCTTTGGTAACTGCACCATGCTTAGAAGTGAATCAAATGGAACCTTTCCAGATAGGGGAAGACCTATTACGGGCCTTCTTGTAATGGATGCTATGAATCCGGGCAATGCTGCACTCATGCCTGCAATGGCAATAAATACCCTGGCATCCGAGGACCTTACCTCCTCCATTAGTTTTTCAGGATTTCTGTGCGCTGAAATTATTTTTACGGAATGGCTGATTCCAAGTTCTTTTAGAGTTGATGCTACCTCTTTAATGTATTCCCTATCACTCGTACTCCCAGCAAAAATCTGCACGTCCATGCTACTCAACTTATGTTTTCATTATTACAAGTAGGAACAGGAGGAATGCAACAAGTGCACCAATTATAGCTCCACCTATGTATGCCAGGCCAGGGATTAAAATAATGTTTATAAAATAGCCGGGTTCTGACATATGCCTGTATACCAGGTAAATGATACCTATTATTAAACCAGCTAGAAGCAATGAAATTCCTGCAATTCTGCTCTTTCCGCTACCAAAATAGGCTGTGAAAACACCTAGAATGAAAAGAACAAGGGCAAAAATCACCAAGATTACCTCACCAAATAATTCCCAGGTAATTGTAATGTCCATCATATCACCTCAGAACTTTATGCCTGTAAGTGTTTTTGTATCTATTACCCCCGGTATGCTCCTTATCTGGTCAACAACAATTTTACCGAGCTCATTAAAATCCTTTGCCTCTACCTTTGCTATTAAATCATACTCGCCGAAAAGGGGATGAAGCTCAATAATCTCCTTTATTTTCCTTAGTTCATCGTATACCTCATGCTCCTTTCCGGGAGCGGTGCTGATCAAAACGAAACCTATAGCCATTCAAATCACCCTCAATAATCTATTAAGAATATAAGTTTCTAATATAAAAAATTTGTTAAATGCAAACTATGCGGAGGGAGGGATTTGAACCCTCGCATCCCTACGGAACCAGACCCTCAATCTGGCGCCTTTGACCAGTCTCGACAACCTCCGCTTCACCCAGGTAAATTCATAATACATATATTTAATTTTGTTTTCCCATTTTCAAACATATTTCTTTTAGATCGCATATGTCGCAATTCTTTTCATTTTTTCCAAAATTACCTTTTCTAATACTCTCCACCATTTCCTCCAGGAATTGCTCCAGCCAGTGCATATCATAATCTGAAAAATTGAATTTTTCAAGTTCATTTGTACCTGTGTAATAGAGATAGCATGAATTGGGAATTTTACCGTATATTTTTTTTACTGCATATGAATATATTATCATCTGCAATCTGTCCTCATCCGTCCTCCTTCCAGTTTTATAATCAAGTATTATTATATGATCCGAAATTAGGAGTAGATCTATTCTCCCACGTATTATTATTTTGCCATATTTTATATGGAAGGGAATTTCCCTCTTAATTTCATACTTATTACTTTTTATGAGATCTCCCAGTGGTGTTTTTAAAAAATTATTTAATATTTCATCAAAATCACTCTGGGGAGGATTTTCAAAGTCAACATTTTCCATGAATTCATGAAAGGAGATGCCGAATTCTCCTTGCGTGAATAATTTTTTCTTGGAAATTTCCATATATCTTGGACAGAAGTGGTATTTTTTAATATCAGAAACGCTAAGAAATATGGGATCAATTTTATGTGACTTTGGTTCTAATAGAATATATTCTTTCTCATCCTCAATTTTATTTTCTAATGGTTCCTGTTCCAGAAATATTCTGCATTTCTCCCTCAATTTTTTTATCATGTCTTCATCAAGCGTTTCCATTATGATGGAAGAAAATGTATCCCCAGATTTTTTCTTATCCGGTAATCCTATGAAAAGGTATTGCTTCGCTCTTGTGAACGCCACATAAAGAACCCTCATATTTTCCCTTGTCTCCCTTTCCTTGATTCTATTTTGAATTGTCTCCATTAAATTTTTATCAGTAAGTTCCTCAAGGTTAAGGTAAATACCTGCTTCCCTGTCAACTATTATATCCCTTGTATTGTAATTTAGCCTTGAGAAAAGGTCTGCGACGAATACCACAGGAAATTCCAGGCCCTTGGATGAATGAATTGTCATAAGCCTTACAGAATCGTCCATTGGATCGAATAGGGGTATGGATGAAATTTCCTCATTTTCCTTTATTTTTTCCATTACCTCCATGAATTCATCCATGGGAATAATACCATTTTCTTCTTTTTCCCTTGCTATATCAATTAGCTTGTATATGTTAAGGTACCTTTGCAGTCCATCGTTCTTTTTTAACACCTTCAGATCATAATCTGTTAATCTAATGAATTTAAGTATGATACGATCTTTTCTTCCATCCTTCATTCCGTTGAGGATATCCATATGCCTCCTGAATTCCTCTATTTTTTCACTTTTTCTAGAAAAATATTCATCCAAAGTAATATTATAAACAAATTTTAATATTTCAAAAGTATTTCCATTATTCAGATCTTTCCATGTACCGTCCCTCACTGATAGTAACATTTTCATTATTATTGAAACCTCTTCACTTTCGAAAAATGATCCCCTTTCTATAAATGAATACTTTATCCCATGTTTTTTTAGCACATTGGCATAGATTGACATACCTGCCCTTTTTCTGAAAAGGATTGAAATATCGCCATACCTGATATTTCTAATATTTCCATCTTTTTCCCTTATTTTCCATGCATTCACAAGATTCTTTATAATCTTTGCAATCTTTTCCGCTTCATCCTTTCTCATGATGTCTATGGTATCATCCTTAACAGTTATAACGAATGGCCCAGCACCATCAATTTCACTTTCCACAGCCTTTATTGGAATGTACTCCAGATCCTTTATATTCTTTTTAAAAATACTTGAAAAGAGTGAATTCACAAAATCCACGATGCTGGGAATGGATCTGAAATTTTCATCCATTAACGTGGTCCTGAAATCATTTCTTTTTATGAAATCCATTGTAAGCACAGGTTCAGCATCTCTCCATTCATAAATGCTCTGAAAATAATCGCCTGCAATTATCCTCCTTCCCTTCTTGGAAATTTTAGCTATAATTTCCTGCTGTATGGCACTTGTATCCTGGTATTCATCCACTATCACATACTCAAATTTTTTCCTGTAGGATTCGAGAGCTTCATTATCGTTCTGCAGTATCTGGTGAGCATAGTACAGGATATCATCGTAGGAAAGTATACCCCTCAACTTTTTCTTTTTCTCCACATTTTCATGGAATTCTGTAAAAATTCTTACAAGGATACTGGAGATTTTATCGCCAATATTCTTATCACCCAGCCTTTCCTTCAATCTAAGGAGCATTTCCTGAGTTTCATTCAGGTTCCAGCCCGTAGACTTCATCTTCCAGTAAATGGTGTAAATAAGAAATTTTAAATTCCTTTCCCTGCTTTTCTGGTCAAGAATACCTATGTGTTCATCGAGTAAATCCATTTCATCCTGGGAGAGTATTTTCTTTGATTCCATATATGCATCGTTCATTATTTCTGCTATCAGGTAATCCTCACCCACAGAATATCCAGGATCGATGCCCAGCCTTACCGAATAGTGTTGAAGTATGTCGTTTGCAAAACTGTGTATTGTGGAGATGTAGTTAAGTGGACCTATATAATTATATTTATCCATCAGAGCCTGCCTTATCCTACCCCTGATCTCTGTGGCAGCATCATCTGTAAATGTAATCACCAAAATTTTTGATACACCTTCATCCGGTGGTAAATCCATGGATTGAAGTATTTTCATATATGTACATACTAGAACGGATGTTTTACCAGAGCCTGCTACCGCAAATGCAGAAACATCCATATTCCCTGCCAGATCTACTATTTCCCTTTGCTTTTTTGTTAGATTTTCACAGTCCATTCTTACCACCACAGATCATACGGTATTCACAATCCCTGCAATTTTTTTCATTATCAGTCCTGGGAAATATGCATTTCCTCACATTATTGATTATTTCTTCTATCCTCTCTTCAAGAAGTTTTATAAATATATTATCGTAATAGGCACCTTGATTATAATTATGGAAACCACTTGGTATTGTTGAATTCATATAGAGGTAAAGCCATCTATTATCCTTTGTTTTCTTCATTTTCACAGGTACATAAAATGCAACGAATTTCCCCCACCTTTCCCTTCTCAGGAGCCAGTATATGTATATGGGTAGATTTAGATCTTTACCCGGATAATTCAGTTCCTCCTTTTTCCTTATCACCAGGTTTTTTATACCATTGATATTTGAATATTTATAATCTATTATTAAATAATAATCACGAAGCTTATCAATCCTGTCAATCCTCCCGCTTATTTTTGTTCCTGCAATTTGCAGGGTGAATGGAATTTCCGTTCCATATACCTCCCTTTCCCTATTGAGCATGAGATCCAATTTTATGTAATTTGTAACATGTCTTACCAGCCTATTTTTTAGGGTATTGGCCTCCTCATGCTCAATGGTGATCTTATTCACAATATCCTGTCCCTCCTTTCTTATTTCAATTTCTGTTCTTTTTGATAATTCTAAAAGATTCCTGTTTTTATCATAGAATTCCTTTAAAATCCTGTGAACAATATTCCCCTGAAAGGTGGGTGATAATTCCTCCTCTGGATATTTTATACCAAGAACATGGGCAAAGAAGAACTTCCTGGGGCATTTGTTATAATCTGTTATCTGTGAAGGTGTGAATTCGAAGTTTTTTACCTTCTCCCTTATGCCCTCTATTGCACATAAATCCTCTTCCATTTCCTCTACCGATTCCTCCCTCTTAAGTATTTGAAGATCCTTATCGCTGAAAATTTTTTCCTCATTGAATATTATTTCAGATGAAACCATTCTTTTTACCTTTGGATTTGTAATACCCTTCTTTATTAGAAAATCTATGATATAGGAATGCAGCAGCCTCTTTCCTTCATTGTTAAAATATGGTAGTGTAAATAGAATATTTCTAAAATTGGTGATTGCAGAAAAAAGTCTGTACCTTTCATTTGCTTCATGTGTTTTAAAATCCCTTCTCCTAATGCCCTGTGATTCATTTGTGAATATTATGTTACTCCTGAGAGGCCTTGGGAAAAATTCTTCGTTCATACCACCTATGATGAGATATTTACCCTTTCTGAAATGAACATTTCCCAGGTCCAGCACGGGCACGGTATCATAATCACCATAAAATCTACCGAATGAGACTGTTGAAAGATATGAAATCAAAAGATTTTTCAGATCGGTACTTCCATCCAGGGAAAGTGCCTTTATTTCAATGAAAAATTCATCAATCGCCTGCCACATTTTCATTATTCCTTCCTGCTCTTCCCCATGCTCAAGGAGAATCTCCTGAATTATTTTACCCAAGTTATCTTTGGTTAAATCTCCCTTAAATTCATTTAATCTTGATCTGAATAGACTGAAGAATTCATATTCACTGAATTTAATCCTTGTTTCAATGAAAATAGGTATTCCATACTCCCCGAATATCTCCTCCACATACCATTGATATTTCTTTGCCTCAGGAAAAGCTACAACAAAATCGGAATAGTTTAGATTTTCCTTTTCCATCTTTTCCATTATGAAGTTGGCAATGAATTTTACCTCCCTCCTCATATCTGGAAGTTCGTACATCTCAGATTGAAATTTTTCTATATGTTTTCCCTCAATATGGTCTGGTGAAAGTTTTTCCTCAAGAATCCTGGAACTTTCTTCATCCAGAGGTTCTGAAATGAAGATTATTTCATTATTTTTTCTTGCATTTTCGATAAAATATTCAAGTGTGGGATTTATGTAATAAAAGCCTGCGATTACTATTTTTTTATTATTTATACCAGAAAACTTTTTTGCGAGATTGCATGTAATTTCCTCCCTTAAAAGGTAATAAAATATACCATCATCTATTTTTATACCTCTTGCAAGTTTTTCAAGTTCTCTTGAATACCTTTCATCGAATGCCCTGAAAAATTCGCCCTTTTTTGAAGGTATTATGCCTACAAGCATATTTTCCTTTATCTCAAGGTATTCATTCAACAGAAGGGTAATGAAATTTTCATTGCTGTGAAGATCCCTGTAGTATGAAATTTCTTTAAGTGACTCTTCGGCTAAATATCTCTGCATAAATCTGGATATTATCCTGTAATTTTTACCCAGCTCTTTTAATCCTAGCTGATCAATGGTAAGGAAATTCTCCGCAGGAAAGTACTCTTTTCCCCTCTCCTTTAACATATATATTTCTATATTCCTTATTGAAATTGAATCTGGAAGCAAGTATATATTTTCATAAAGGTGATTTTCGATATAATCAAGTGGATTACAATAAAAAATCTTCAACATTATTATCTGAATTATCCTGGTGATATTAATTTTTTATTGCCATAGCCTTTTGGAAAAATTTTAAGGATTAATTTTCCTGAAGCTTTTGCAAAAATTTTCATATGATTGTATTAATTTAATCTGTATAATAAAAATGTAGCACGGTCCTTTAATCCATTGGAGAATACTATAAATCCATGAATAAATTTGTTGCTGGAATCAATTTATGCAAAAAATTGCTGTGAACTACCCCTCGCTTTCGCAAGGGGCTTCCTGCTTCATAGAAAAGACTTGCC
>CAYSIM010000024.1:0-12233 GCA_964431165.1 uncultured Thermoplasmatales archaeon
GGAGGAATTTAATAAAATGGTGAGTGAAAGGATAATGTCAATGGTTCAGGAAAAGTTGAATGAAGGTGCTAGTGCATCGGATCTTCTTGTTTTCCTTACAAAAAAGGTGGGCCTTGATAAGGAAAATGCCCAGAAAATAATAGATAGTATGATAAAGAAGAATGAATATTCTGAAGGGTATCAGTGATAAATTATGGATGATAAGGAAATTGAAAATTTTGTGGAACAGATATATAAAGAATTGAACGGAAGGATAGGTAGGGATGAACTTAGAAAACTATTTAAGTTATGGCTATCATATAACTATTCCCCAGAAACAGTCAAGGAAAAGATACTTCAAAAATACAAGCCTGAGAGAATGATAAAAATAGGTGAAATTAAGGAAGAATTGAGGAACGTCAACATTATAGGAAAAATAATTGCCATAAAAAAGATTGAAAAAGGCGACAGGAAAACATATTCAGGCATAATAGGTGATGAAACTGGTACAATACCCTTTACCACCTCAAGGGAAATGGATGTTTCCAAGGGGGATGTTGTAAGGATCACCAATGCCTATACACGGTATTTCAACAATGCTTTAAGGTTATATTTGCAGCAGAACTCTTCAATAGAAAAGCTGGAAAACTATGAGATGGGCAGGGTGCAGGTCCTTCCAACAAAATACACTCTGGATAGAATAACAAAGGATTCAAGGAATGTGGAAGTAAATGCGAGGGTAGTAAAGGCAGAAAAAAAGGAAAATGGTGGAAAGTTAAGGATAACGGGTGTTCTCGCGGATGAAACAGGAATAATACCATTCACATCCTGGAATAAGAGTATTGAAGAGGGGAAGACATACAATATAAAAGGTGCATATGCCAGAGAATTCAAGAATAGGGTATATCTCACCATTGGCGAAAATACAGAGGTGAAGGAAATAGAGCCCATTGAGCTTGAAGAAAAAATAGTTACACTTTCGGATGCTTTGAAAAGTGGTATAACGATTGGATGGTTTGATGGTATTTTCCTTGACATCAGCGAGGATACAGGCCTCATTGCAAGATGCCCCGTTTGCAGAAGGATACTGAAAGGGAGCGAATGTCCAGAGCACGGAAAGGTAACGCCTATTAACGATGTGATTGGTAAGGCAACATTTGATGACGGAACCCTTTCGGGCAAGGTTACATTTTCCAGGGATGATATGGAGAAATTGCTCGGAAAAAGTTTTGATGAAATGGTGAAAATGGTAATCACCTACCCTGGCATACCTGTACTTAAGGAAGAGCTTGAGAAAAAAATACTACTCAAACCTTTCAGGATCATGGCAAAGATAAGCGTCAAGGATCAGAATTTTATAAACATCACACCCGTAAAGATGAGACAACTGAATAGAGATGATCTTGCACAGTTAAAGGAAAAATTGATGGGGATGATATGATGGCAAGGGAACCTGCACTGAGGATCTTTGCATTCGAATTCAATGACAGTATGTTCCTTCCAAAGATGGGTGAGGAGAAGGAAGCGAATTATGTTATAACTAGAATGGGGGCAAAGATCAATAGAGTCCTTATTTCAGGTATACTGGAGAATAAAAATGTGTTCAACGAAAATACATTCATAACGGGTATTGTGAATGACAGGACGGGAAATTTTCATATTTCGGTTGATAAGAATTATTCGCCCCAGGAGGCATGGAGTTTTCTCTTCAATAGGGAACCGCCCGTTAGGGTAATACTTGTGGGTAAGGTGAGGTCCTACGGTGAATCAAAGAACCTGGACCTGAGGGTGGAATCCATTTCAGAGTGTGATGCCTTCATGGAAGAATACTGGCAGGTAATTGCCTCCATCAATCTCCTTAGAAGAATTAACCTGATGAGAAATGTTAGAAATGAAAGCAGGGAAAATCTGCTCAGGATGGGCTATTCTGATAATGAAATAGATAATGCACTACTTGCAATTGAAAATTTTAAGGAAACAATGGAGGATAAATATGTTGCCACCATTAAAAACATGTTTGGTATTACCACAGAAGAAAAGGACCCTGAAACCATAATATTGAATATGATTGAAAAACTCGATTTCGATGGAAAGGGTGCCAGGTATGAGGACATTGTGGAGAATGCAAAGAAGGAAAATATGGACAGGACACAGGTGGATGAGATAATAAATTCACTCCTCGAAAAGGGCTTGATATATGAGCCATCTGTGAACTTTTTTAAAAGGCTATGAGATCCTCTATCCTGCCCAGTTCCATCAAGCCTATCTTTTCATCTATTCCCACAGCACTGAAAGATCTTATATTTTCCATCTGAAGAATGGGTGAAAGTATATCCCCTGCAAGTATGTCTGAACCTGAAGAATATAAACTTGGAGAGGGAAGAACAAGCATCCTCTCATTAAAAATGAATGAGGGTATTGTTATTATGCCACCCATCGGATCCCTTATCTTTATGGAAGGATGCTCATGACCCATTATCAGGTATCCCTGGTATTCCAGTTCCTTATCTCCGTGGGCAAATACATATTTCCCTTCCCTGTAAACCCTGTGAAGCTTGATACCATACCTTGAAAGTATGGTCTGGAGAAAATTGTCATGGTTTCCCCTCACTACCAGTAGATCTGCCCTTTCCCTTATGAAATCTATTATTTCAAGTATTTCATCCCATTCCTGTTTTACGTTCCCTGAGAATTCGTGCTTGAAATCGCCATCAACAAGTAACCTTGATGGTTTTAGATTTTCAAATATATTATCAAGAATGCCCATTATCCTTCTCTTCTGGAATTTTGGGAGGAAAAGCCCCTTCTGTGCCATAACTTCTTCGTATCCTATGTGAAGATCACTCAACACCGCCATATCAAGATCCTCAATGTATGCACAGTAGTATTTAGTCAATAATACACCATCTATCTCCTTTCTCTCCACAAAAATAAAAACATTTTTTACTATTAAAACTTAACATAATACCATGGAGATGAAGGACCTAGGCGAGAGAAAAATAATAGAGAGGCTCATGGACCTTTTCGGTACAATAATTGAGGATGATTCATTCTACTTTGAGGATGACGATTCCTTCATCCTTGTTACGACGGATACTATAACGAGGAAAACGCATATACCCGACGGTGTGAGACCCGAAAAGGCAGGATACTTTTTCGGTGCACTTAACATAAGTGACATTGCTGCCATGGGCGGAATTCCACTTTACTTTATGTCTGCTTATTCCATATCCAGGGATTTTAATTTTGACTATTTCATATCATTCAACAAGGGCCTTAAGAATTGCCTTGATAAATACTCCGTTAAGATGGTGGGGGGAGATACAAAGGAAGGGACGGATTTCAACGCAACCGGTATAGTTATAGGTAAAACTGAAAAAAATTTTATCCTTGAAAGGAAAAATTTTAAGCTTGGAGAAGTGGTGGGTGTAACAAATAGTCTTGGAAAGAACGCTGCAGGCTATTATTTATGGAAGAACGGCCATGAGGAGGGCGCAGATATAATGCTTGATATAGAACCAAGGATAATGGAAGCCAGGGAGCTTGCAATAAATGGTGTCAGGTCAGCCATGGACCTCTCTGATGGAATATTCTCCTCAATAGCACAGATAAAGAGGCAAACCGGGACAGGTTTCAGAATATTTATGGAAATGCTTCCTGTAAATAACCTTGCTTTAGAAGTTTCCGAAAAATTTAAAGTACCCCTGGAAGAGCTCGTTTTAAATTTTGGCGGTGAATATGAGCTCCTTTTTTCAGTACCTGGAGAAAAGTGGGATGACATTGAAAAAAATATGGCAAGAAAGGGATTTCAAATAACAAGAATAGGGGAAACATGGGAAGGAGAAAATGTTCTGGTGAAGGATGGAAAGGAGGTGATAATAAATGAAAGGGGATATGAGCACTTTAAATGAAGCAAAATATTATGAATTAAGGGATGGAAAATTGAGGTGCACACTCTGCCCCCATAGATGCATAATAGAGGAAGGAAAATACGGCATATGCGGTGTTAGAAAAAATATGGGAAATAAGCTCTATACAATGGTTTATGGAAGGATCTCCTCCATGGCCATGGACCCCATAGAAAAAAAGCCACTCTTCCACTTTCATCCAGGCTCATGGATATTTTCCATAAGCACAGTTGGCTGTAACCTTAAATGCAAGCATTGTCAGAACTGGGAAATTAGTCAGGCAAGTATAGAGAGATTACGACTGGATCATTATTCACCTGAGGAGATTGTGGATCTTGCAGCCCAAGAAAATTCTGAAGGCATAGCATTTACATACAATGAACCAACCATATGGTATGAGTACACCCTGGATGTGAGCAAAATTTCCAAAAACAGGGGGATGTACAATGTTTATGTTACAAATGGATATATAAATGAAGATCCTCTAAGGGAAATTTCACACTATCTGGATGCCATGAACATAGATGTGAAGGGTTTTACGGATGATTTTTACAGAAAGATTGTTGGTGGTAGGCTTCAACCTGTTCTGGATACTGTGACCCTTGCAAATGAGCTTGGTATACACGTGGAAATTACATATCTTATAATACCAACTCTCAATGATGATGAGAATGAAATAAGAAAATTTTCAAGATGGGCAGTTGAAACTCTGGGTGAAGATGCCATAGTCCACTTCTCCAGATTCCATCCAGATTATCTTCTCATGGATTTACCTGAAACACCTTCAAAAACTATGTACAGGGCATACAGCATAGCCAAAGAAGAGGGAATAAAGTATGTTTACCTGGGCAATATGTGGGAGGAAAAATACGAAACCACCTACTGCCCAAAATGCGGTGCTCCCTTAATTTCAAGATCAGGATATTTCGTGAAAATGGTTAATCTTACGGAGGACAACAGGTGTGCAAAATGCGGAACCAGAATAAAAATGGTCAGGTAGAATCTTCCTTAGAAAATGTAACAGAATAACCTATGACATGGAATATTGACCTTACTATTCTCTGTCCCTCATCTGGACCCTCGTAATCATTTATTATTATTGCATTCTTTTTCTTCCTGGCCCTGAATGAACCTATGATATCTGTACCCTGGAAGATTGCATATTTTCCCGGCTTGACATATTTCTTTATTTCTTGGGAAAGGTACCTGTAGAGAAGGTCCTTTGGATCAAGGATAAATTCATAGTTTATGTGCTTTTTTCTCAGTAAGGGCAGATCCTCCTCAGGCACGAGGAAAAGTTCATCACCGAAAAATACGTTGATGAGCGAATATTCTTTGGAAAGTGATTCAAGCGCTGAGGCAATCTCTCTCTTGCTAATTTCACCACCTGAAACATTAACAAGCCTTCCCACGTTAACTGCACCGAAAATACCTATCATCCTCTCAATGTAGTATTTCACAGCATCCTCGTGTTTCATGGCCTTCTCAACAAGAAGCAGATCGTCCTTTGGTCCCTGGACTACATAATTATGATCATATAGTTCTTCAAGAATCTTCTCTGTCATCTCATTCCCCAGTGGTGATTCCTCTATTATGAAATCTTTTTCAACAAAACCTCTCCCCCTCAACATGGAAATAACCACGTTATGTTTCTTGCTAGGATCAAAGCCCTTTATGGCCTGGAAGACCTGGATATTCTTTAATGATGCATAGGTAGGGAGATCGGGAACACCCCTTGCCATGTAAAGCAAATTACTTCTCTTCAGCCTTTCCGGTGCAATATAACGCCAGCATCTTATGGCTGCTTCGGTCTCAGATCTGATTCCCATGTGAAGTGCATCTACCTCCATGGGTGTTTTTCTCCTCGTTTCAACATCTATACCCTGCCTGTAAAAAATGTAATTGAGCAGTGATTCAACGGGGAATGCGTTTTTTACCGTATTACCATAAATGTAATACTTACCAGATTGCCTGAATTTTAGATTTTTCAGTATTTTAACAATTTCATCATTCAATCCTTCCACAACCACCGTTCTACCAAAATAATCGGATGCAGCAATTACCGATTCTATTATACCTCTGTAATCACCCTTCATTTCCACAACGAGTACATGGTCCCACCTTGGTTCCATATAAGCCGCTCCCGTTATCCTGCCATCATCAACCAGGAAATAATTGTACGCAGGACCGTATTCCTGTATTATCTCGTTCCTGTACGGGAGGAGGAATGGATCGCTTATATCCATAAGCATCCTTTTACCTTCTCCTTCCACCTTCTCAAATTCACCGTAGTAGTAAATGCCCATCACATCGAATTTTTTCAACTTCCCCAGAATTTCATCAAGCTGGTATTTTTCAATACCCGTTATTGTTTGCAATTCCTTTTCATTTAATGGGCCCATGAAATCTACTATTTTCTTGACAAAATCATCGAAATTACTGTGATCCACTTCCACATATGATAACTTTTCATTTGGAATAATATCTTCATTCTCCTTGTACTCCCTCTGTAGAAAAACATTCTCCTCAAGAATATTCAAATATGCCTGTATTTCCTTCATGGTGTATGGTATTTCCTTCGCTATTTCCTCAGCCGTTATACCCTCCCTTGCCCTTATTTTTTCCAGTATTGTTTCAAGAGCATATTCCTTCTCAATCTTTCTGAATTTAAGTGCACTTGCATTCTTTGCATGTACAAAAACGTATTTTCCTGCCAGATACCTGCCGTATATTATCCTCTTTTCCTTTCTCATTCTTTCCCATTCTGAAAATGAAAAATTTTTAGATCTTATATAAACCTGGTATGGTGATGTTAGGAAAAGTGAATTTTCCATCGTCATTTCAATGGAATCTTTAATGGAAATGAGCTTTCTGTACCTGTATCTCCTTATATCATCCCTCATAACAGGTATTCCACCTGATATATTCTTAAGATCGGATGTGAGCATATACTGTTCTTCATATCCCGGGAGGAAATATCCACTTGATACTATTCCCTCATCCTTCATGGATGAAATTATTCCCTTCACCTCCTCCTCAGGTAAATTTAGATAGAATGATATTTCTGACAGCGTTATGGGTCCGTAGTATCCAAGTATTTTTTCAGTGACAAATTTTATGGATTTCTCCCTGTCCGATGGCTCAACCTTCCTCTTTCCCCAGAGGAACTCATTACCCACCATTTCCTTTCTCATTAAAAGGTAGGACTTCTCCATTTCTCTGAGTAAATCAAAAAATTCATCCCTTTTCATTCCAAGGGCTTTCTGGGCCTGTGATGTTGTGGAGTTATTTATCTTATCCAGGATTTCATCATTGAACTGAACATTTTTACCATAAACAGTATAATAATAGGATAAATACTCTGGAAGTGTGAAAACAGGCCTATCAGTATATGCAGAAACTATTCTTCCCTCCCTAAGAAGATCAATGGCCATGGACTTAAGTTCATCGAATGGTATCTTTGAATGGGAAAATATGTTTATTCCCCTCTGGGAAAGTATGTCAGTTGCACCCACTTCCCTAATGAATTCTACTATATCCTCTTTCCTATCTATACTGAATTTTTCAGAATAATACTTTTTCACCACCTCTGGTGAAAACATAAACTCATACTCACCTGGCATCACCTTTCTCAAGATTTTCATATGTATTTCCTTGAGCAATGAAGACCTGTCCTCCATAAGAACGATATCAGAAATGCTCGAGAGTATTACACCGTTCGCAAAAACTGATGGATCTGTGCTATATTCCTTTATTTTTAGGCCTATTTCATTATCTTCTATTTTCCTCAATATCTCCAGTGCATGGGGAACATCCATTACTATATTGAATATCTCATTATAAGTTTCCTCAAGAACGGGAAAATTTGGTATTTCTGCGAGCATTTCAAGTAATCTATCGCTCTTGAGCTGCTGCTTTGTCACAGATATATCTGCACCCTTGTATTTCTTAAGAATCATGAATGACCTTGTTGCACAGTGCCTGAACCTCTGTTTGAAAAGCTCAGTATTTTTCACAGCATCCCTGAGATCCCTCTCAAAGGTTGATGATCTCACTAGATTCAGAACTGATTTTATATCTATCTTCTTGCCCGTGGTAATCATGAATGCATCGTCCGTTACCGTAATCCTCGTATTGGTTACATATCTATTAGCTATATTGTGTGCGAAAACCCTGGAGAGTGCATCGTTCACCCTCCTTCCAAATGGAAAATGAAATATTATGTTGTACATGTTGGATGCATCGATGTAACCCTCGATGAAAACAGAATCATCCCCTGGTACAAAATCCACCATCTGCTCCTTTATGTATTTATAAATACTCAAAGCACCTGAACGGTCAAGATAATATTCTTCCATTAGATAATCTATAACATTTTCATTATTCCTTATCATCTCCTCTATCTTCCTTCTGAATTTACCCACCTCTATGCTAAGGTCAAAGCTCCTGGGAAGCATTTCGCCCGTCCAGGATGGAACTGTGGGTCTTCTACCCTCCGCCCTTCTAACATATACCTTATTACCCCTCAACCTTATGAATTCATATGTTCTTGATCCGAGAACGAATATATCACCCTGCTTCAGCCTTTCAACAAACTTTTCGCTCAGATCGCCTATGGGGACATTATTCTCATCTATTACAACAAAATCTGCCTCCTCGGGTATTGTACCCATGTTCATGAAATAGATCATCCGTGTGGATTTTTTCTTGCCGAATTTCCCCTCTGCCTCATCGTACCATATCTTGGAATAAAATTTCTCCCCGTATGTCTTTCCAGAAAGATAATCAATAACCTCCATAAATTTTTCAAATGGAAGCCCATGATAGCAATAGGATCTCTTTATCAGGGAATAAGCATCCTTAATGTTCCATACATCTTCAAGACTCATTCCCACTACAACCTGTGCAAGAACATCAAGTGAATTCTTTGGAACAAAAACCCTGTCAATGAAATTTTCATAGACAGATTTTGTAAGTACTGTGCATTCTATCAGGTCATCCATGTCAAAGACTATCATCCTACCCTTTGAAATTCTGTTAAAAGCATGACCAGATCTGCCTATCCTCTGAAGACCTTTGGCAATGCTCTTTGGAGATCCTATCTGCACAACTATGTCTATGTATCCTATATCAATACCAAGTTCAAGGCTTGTGGATGAAATAACGCATTTCAGCTCCCCTTTCTTGAGCATTTCCTCCACCCTGAATCTAACGCTTTTACCCAAGGAAGAATGATGGGCCTCCAGACTTTTTATGCCCCTTTCCCTTAATTTGAAGGCCACATGTTCAGTCCCGCTTCTGGTATTTGTAAAAATAAGGGTAGTCCTGTGATTATTTATTATATCCACCAGAATATCATACATCTTTTCGTTGGCAATCTCAAATGGTGTATGAACGAGATCAGGAACTGGAGTTATTACCCTCAGGTCTAGAGCTTTCTTTGCCTCCACCTCTGCTATGTAAATATCCCTTAGATTTTCATTTTCATATCCGGCAACAAATTTGGCCATTTCCTCTATTGGTGATTGTGTGGCCGAAAGGCCTATCCTTACAAGGGGACCTGATAAACGTTCAAGCCTTTCCAAATTCAGGGAAAGCATTACACCCCTCTTGTTTGATGATAATTCATGCGTTTCATCAATTATCACATATTTTACACTCCTGAACTTTTCCCTGAATTTCATTGATGAAAGTACCAGGGCAAGTGATTCGGGTGTAGTGATAAAAATGTGAGGCGGTTTCTTAAGCATCTTCTGCCTCTGACTCTGTGAAGTATCACCCGATCTCACCGCTACTGTGATCCTGGGAACATCGATTCCCTTTTTTCTTGCTATTTCCTTTATTTCTTCAAGTGGTTCCTCAAGGTTCCTATGTATATCGTTGGCCAAGGCCTTGAGCGGTGAAACGTAAACACAATAGACCTTGTCCTCCAATTTACCTTCTTTGGCAAGGAGGAAAAGTTCGTTGATTATGGAAAGAAAACCTGTAAGTGTCTTACCTGAACCTGTGGGTGCTGATACGAGAACATTTTTACCTGCATGTATGTAGGGAATGGCATAAGCCTGTGGTTCAGTTATATCTGAGAATTTACTCTCAAACCATTCCCTTATTACTGGATCGAATAAACCCAGCACCTGATCTTTTGTATATTTACTATCTATTCTGTATATCATCACATCAGCCTTTAGAATCGTAAGGTAAAGATTTCCTACATATTTAACTTTTTTGAATTAATTCTATGAAAATATTTATTTACAATTTATTGTTAAAATTTTAAGAGATAACATAAGGTGTAAAAATGGAAATAAAAATTGCCAGGATCTACGATAAAAATATTCCAGAAGGTTACAGGATATTGGTGGATGGCTTATGGCCCAGGGGGATAAAAAAGGAAAGTATTGATTACTGGGCAAGGTACTTCGCTCCATCAAAGGAACTCAGAGAATGGTATTCCCATGATCCTTTAAAATGGGAAACCTTCATTCAAAAATATAGGGAAGAAATTTTAAAAAATAAAGATATGGAAAATTTCATAAAACTTTTAAAGGAAAAACTCCAGAAAATGGATGTTATTTTCCTTTATTCATCAAAGGAAAGGGAAAAAAATAATGCAGTAGCTTTGAAAAAAATTCTTGATGATCTATTTACCATATTTTGAAAGGAGTGATGAGACTTTTATTAGAGGTACCAATTCGAGGTTTTCTTTCTTTAAATTCTCTGCACCACCCTCTTCCCTATCAACAACTACAAGTACCCTTTTCACCACAGCACCTTGATCTCTGAGTATTCTTGCTGCCCTTATCACAGATCCACCTGTAGTAATAACATCTTCCACGATAATTATTTCCTCACCTTTTTTTATCTCTCCCTCAACAAGGTCTTTCGTCCCATGATCCTTGCTTTCCTTTCTTACTATTACAAATGGTCTCATGGTTTCTAAAGAAAGTGCTACTGCAATTGGAACAGAACCTAGCTCAATTCCAGATATTTTCTCATTTTTAATGAATTTTGACATGGATTCAGCTATTTTCTTCAATATTGAAGGATCCGTAATTGCCTTCTTTATACTGATATAATAATTGCTCTTTTTCCCAGATGTGAGTGTAAAATCCCCAAACATTACAGCACCCGATTTAATTATAAGTTCTTCAAGCTCCATGGTGAAATGAATAGCCAGGTAAATAATAAATTTTAAGAAATATGCAATTTTCTTTTATGTATTAAATTTGCAGAAGATTAAAAAATAGCTAAATCTTCATACTTTTCCTCTGGTGAATGCATTATTTCCTTCCTACCAAGTATGAATATGAAAATAGAAATGAGAATTGAAGAAATCCAGAAAATTGCTACCGCACTTAAATATGCTCCTGGAAATTCTGCTACAAAGATATCTGTGAACACCAGACTTCCATCCACAATACCATGAAGTAAGATGACAATGGAAAGAAAAATTTTACCTCGCTTCTTTAAAATACCTGCTTTTAAAAACATTGCAGTTCCAGGGTGAAATAGTAATGAAAAAACTGTATTCAAAATTACAAGAAAGAATAATAAAGAATGTGTAAAAAAAAGTGGAATACTCCCCGTGTAGAGAATAATAATGTCCACTAATGAAAAGCCCAAACCTATCCAAAATGCCATCTGTTTTCCCTTTGTATCTACGGCAATATATTTGAATGATTCTTGGAATGCAGCTGCTGTACCACCGATAAATATTGCATATATTACAGGATTGGCATATGCAAATTGATTTATTATCCTAGTGCTTTCGGATATTCCATGATGCAGATAGAGGAGCAAAATCAATGGAATATTTTGAACCAGTGATTGAATAATAATCGCTATTACCATGAAAAAAATTCCTATAAAGAAAGAAAGTATTTTTTCTTTGATTATTTCTGGGATTGCCATGATTAATCTTATAAAATATTACGTGAGAGTTACTTCAGATGGTGTCTTTTGCAGATCTTCCACCACCACTGCAGTTCCATACGCCACTATCTCGGTCATGTAATTTCCCAGCTCTGAAGAATCAAATCTCATCGATATTATAGCATTTGCTCCTGCTTCCTTTGCTGCTTGTTTCAATCTTTGTATAGCTACATTTCTTGCATCTGAAAGTAATTTAACGTATTCCTTTATTTCTCCTCCAGCCAAAGATCTCAAACTTGCTGCAATATTACCGCCAAGTCCTCTGCTTCTTACAGTAATTCCCATAACTGTGCCAATTACTTTTACAATCTTTTTTCCAGGAAAATAATTTGTTACCAGAACTGGAATTTCGTCATACATAATCATCATATGAGCTTCGTATATAAAAATGTTTTTTATAGCCATTTTTCTACA
>CAYSIM010000025.1:0-5333 GCA_964431165.1 uncultured Thermoplasmatales archaeon
CACTCTATGGATATTACGATATTGAAAAAAAATATGAAAAGGAAAGATTCTATATTGATCTGGAAAACAGGATAGAAAAATCAAAAAATAGAAAGATCTGGAGTTATGAAAATTTTAAAGAGATTGCAAGAGAAGTAATGGGGATGGATATTACAAATATATAAGATGGCTGTAAAGGATCATTCCAGGTATGGCCGAAGAATAATGCGATAATGGAGTGGATAAACAGATGTGGCATTGCAATCTTAGGGTACAGAGGTAATTATAAGCCAGATAAGACATTTATGTGGTACAGGGAAAAGAACACCATAAAAAAGATGTTTCTATCCCTGAAAAGCTATTTAGGAAGAAAGTCAATAAGGGTAAAGAGCATTGAATCATTCAACGCTTTGCTTTTCATAAATTTCGTGCCATTAATTTTAAGGCATAAGCTTCTGAAAATGATGTATGATAGAAAATTATCAAAGAAATATTTTTTGGAAAAGCTCTCGCTTGAATTGAGCAAGATAAGGAAGATAATACTTGCAAATGGAAAAGAAATAACTTCGGAAATAACAAAAAAGCAAAGGGATGTAATGGAATCCTTAAACATAATATCATATTATTTGCCTAAAATTAGAGATTTTATTTAGAAAATAACTTTTAAGAATATATCTAAAAGATCTAAAATTAAAAATAAAAAATAAAAAATTTATTGTGGAGGTGTTTCTCCTCCCTCTTTCTTTTCCTCAGGTGGCTTTTCCTCTGGTGTCTTCTTTACTTCTGGTTGCTTTGGTTTCCTCATTGATAATACAAGTGCTACTATGGCTATTATGAAAGCAAGCAGACCTATGAGCAACGATGCATATCCCATGGTATTGTTGAAGTATCCTGTCAGGGTATTGTTGAAGTGTGTAGAAAGACCTCCAAGCTTACTGGAAAGTGTGCTATTGAAGTATCCTGAACTAACATAGGTTACAGGCTGGTAATAGAAGAATACAGGCAATATTGTTGTAACATTGTTGTTATTTGTAACACTTACAAACACTGCATTGAGACCTGAATTAAATCCAGACAACTGCTCTGAGAATGAATATTCACCATTTGCAGAAGGTGTCAATGAAACACTGATTGGACTGCTCGGGTTATTCAGATATAATGTTACACTCTTTATTCCTGCAGGATCCCAGACAGTTCCGTTAACGTAGTAGCTGGAAGTGGTAATAACCTGGTTTGGCAATATGCTGCTTACAGATACCACAGGTGAAGATGAATAGGCCACTATTACTAGTGTATATACACCACCGTAGTACATGCTCATTGTGGATTTTATTGTTACAGTGTCTATTATGTAGGGCGTATTCATCACCGTATTATTTGTGGGTATCAATGTGAACACAGCATTTCCATTCGAATCAGCACTTGAAGGACCTATGACGCTTCCGGATGACGCACTAACGGATAGTAATGCTCCAGGAATCGCTGCACCTGTAACATCCTTAACGTTAACATTAAGAGTTACTGCTGAGCCGTAGAGCACTGTATTGGTACTAGCACTTGCCATGACATTTATCTGGTAAGGCACAATTATTACTTGAGTGCTCTGTGTAACAGCTGCCATTCCCCATACGCTGGCTCCCTTATTCCAGTACACATAGAGATCTGCTATTGTGAGCGATGATACCTTTGCCAGATTAAGTGTGACTGTAGCAATTCCTTGAGCGTTGGTAGTTCCACTTACTCTTACTGGAGACATTCCTGTCTTAGAATAGAACCATACATTCGTGTTATTCAGTGGCTGATCCGTAGCGTTAACAAGCTTAGCGTTAGCGGTAATATTTGATCCTGCGAACCCGAATGGATTGTTAACTGTGAATGAAGTAATCCTATAATCAGGTGCCCTCTGTACAGCTAGCTGAGCCTGTATGTATTCCGTTCCTTGCATATAGAAGTTGCCATTCACCAAGACTCCAGGTGGATAAATTCCAGGTGTCTGTGGATAATATGTATATGCATATGGTACCACGTAAACATTACTTATCCTATCAACCATAGGTGAACCTGCATCGCCTGATGTAACCAGGAATGAACCTGTACCATTGACAACATATGAATTGTTGAGCAATATTCCATAGCCATAATAGACATAATCCCAAGCAGTTGTATTTGTAGTTACTCCAAGCCAGGATGCAAGAGTTGGATCTGGCGTTTTATTATCAAGCTGGCTAACAAAAACACCAGCCACTGGAGGCATGAATCCCATGTATGTGGTATTAACATTTATTGCCACATATTCCCAGAGTGAATCAAAATACCAAGACATAGGATTGGTCCAAGATGGATCATAGAATCCAAGTAGACTACCTTCAGGGGCTGCTGTAAGGATTACACCAACAGGCACGGAACCCGCTACCGGCATGTTATTAGCGTTGAACAAATGAACAACCATCCGATCGCCTGCATTACCGCCAGCTATGGTAACAAAGTTTGTGGGTGATCCCGTCACACCATCGTAGAAGTCAATATAACCAGCGTATAGATTGGATGGTGCTGCACCATTAAGATAGCCTATTGTTATTGAACTGCCTACAGAATTAAGATAGGATGAATTCCATATCTTCAATGATATACCTGCAGTTGGCAGACCTGCATTGAATGTTACCGTTATTTTTGCATAACCTGTGGAGTTTGTCATGGTACCTGTTACCTGTTTCACATAGGTGGCGTTGGAGGGCGTAACCGCCAGATTATCATTTGTTATTGGCTGATTCTGTGCATTTAATGCCTGAACAGTTATTGTTGTTACAAGATTATTCTGATTAACGAAGTAATTTGTTGCATTTATTATTCTAACGGTATACCATTCACTTGGATTTGGATTGAATGTTGCAACAATTAAACTTTCTGTATTCGAAGTGGTATAACCGGGCTTGCTTGCGCTCAGCAATATCTTTGACTGGAGATGCATGTTAATATACTTTGATGATAGAGCTGTTGCGTTTGGAGCTGTAAAGGTAAACATTCCACTTCCATTTGAATCAGTTTTTATGTAAGTGGGTGTTATACTACCGTAACCCAAAAGATTTGTTGCAACGGATACATTCACACCCGGTACTGGATTTCCGTATTGATCCACAACATTAACATTTATTGTTGTATTCTGACCTGCCATGAGTGATGGTTTTGCAGCATAAGCATTTATGTACAGTATATTAGGAACATACTGCACTGAATCTATTGCGTATGATGTAGTAACACTCATTCCGTTGTATGTTACCTTTGCTATTAGATTTGCAAATCCAGGATTTGCACCAGAAACATATGCTGTGAATATTCCTGCAGAATTTGTAATGCCAGAAGGAGTGAGTACCGTAACATTACCTGATGAACTTGTCAAATTAACTAGAGCGCCAGGTACTGGTAAACCATTATTATCCGTGACCAACACATTAACAGGCACATTTGTGAGCGCAACATTAAACTGAGGCTGTGGTACAAATACCTTTGATGGTGCTGCTATCTGTGCCACTAGATAATGAGTTACAGGTGGGTATGTTATCTGGCCTACACTCTGCTGCACGGTGGTTCCAGAACCTATGCCTGAAACTGCTCCCTTATGTATGGATGCAAGCGCATATAGATTATAAACGCTTCCCTCCCAAGAGAACCATCCTGTCCATGTGTTGAGCGTTGCCTCAACATTCACCCTGTAGTAAAGAACATTGCATGGGACAGCTTCACTAAGTATACCCTGTGCCCATTTTGTGTAGAATATCTGCTGCGATACATCGAATGTTGTGAGCGCCTTATTTATTATGTTCTGGAATTGAAGTGCAAGCGCAGATGTATTTGCATCGGCTAGTGAATGAACATTGGGATAGTTTGGATTCGTGAAATTAGGTGGCCAGAATGCCCATGTATTCTGCATTGCAGCTATTCCATATATATCCGCGAGATTTCCTATAGGATCAGCACTAAGTGACCATCCAAGTGTGAGCATCTGATAGTTGAAAGCTGTCATCTGGGCCACAAGGGCATCAAAATTGATTGCTTTAGCCTGGGCATTTATTCCTATTGCCCTCATTTCACTTGCAAGTGATTCACCTATTTTTACCCTTATAGGATCATAGTCTGCAGGTGGTGTAAGTATTGTTATAGCAGGCATTGGAGTACCATCCGGCATCATTCTCCAGCCATTGGATCCTATTTTATATCCACTCTGATTCAGTATGGCAGATGCCGTTGATGGATCGAATGGATACCTTACCACAGAGGAATTGTACCAGGCTGTGAAGAAGGGTGGTTCGGTTGAATCACCTGCCTGGCCCAATCCACCCATATAATTCTGGACTATTGTTGTTTTATCTAAAAGATATGATATTGCATGCCTGAAATTAATATCATTCATTGGTTTCTGTGCCTCATTGAATGCCAAGTAGAAATAACCCCTATCTGGTGATTTGTATAATGTAATTTGTGGATCGGATGCCAGGGAAGGAACATAGCCTGCAGGTATTGTCCAGGCAATGTAATCCACATCACCAGATTCAAGGGCTAAAACTGCAGTATCAAGTGAAGAATACACCTTGAAGTATATTTCAGTAACATTTGCAGGGTATATGTGATATCCAGCAGGAGTGACAAAATTCTTACCCCAGAAGTTTGTGTTCAATGCTATTACCCTGTACGATCCTGTTACACCACCAACATAATAGTATATGCTTGTTCCCATTGTTGCCATGGGATCTGTGTTCCAGGAAGTATCTATTACGCCAGCTGTATATCCTTGGGGTGTTACTAAAGTGCTCTGGTTATCACCTGATACTCCATCTGGCTTTATATGATTGGCCCATACTTTCCAGGGTATTATTGGTATGCCAAGGGTATTCAGGAAGAACTGGGCATAAACCTGCCTCATGCTTATCTGTACTGTGAATTGATCTATGTATTTAACATGATTAACGATTTCATTATATTCCACGATTCCATCGTTATTATCATCGAATGGTATAAGGAATGTTGATCCTGAAAATGTTGTACCGAACCTCTCTACACAGTATGAGAATATAACATCCTTAGCTGTAAGCTCGTATGCAGGTGTGCCGTTGACTGGATATATAAAGTAAACACCCTGCCTTATGTGCAGTGTAACTGATGGCTGAGATGGATTGCTTGTATTAACAGTATAATTCTGTACGAGCCAGGGAATTGCAGAACCATCATAATCCATACCGAACAGTGAATCCCAGCCCCAACCTATAACGTCAGTTTTCCACACTGTATTGGATGCTAAATCGAAATAGTTAAAGTTGGGCATATCCTGCTGCATTGCAATGTAAAGTGTTCCTGATGAT
>CAYSIM010000025.1:5357-12098 GCA_964431165.1 uncultured Thermoplasmatales archaeon
CCGAGAAGCCGCTGATAAACACTATAGCAACTAATGCAGTCGCTATAAACAATTTTGTTGCTTTTTTATTCATATTTGCTTCCTCCTTTTGCTCTCCTACCATTTTAGGCAGGATTACAAAATAATTAATATTATTACTATATATAAATTTTGCTAGGGATTGACCAAACATGGTGGGAAAAATTTTTAATTGCATTATAAATAGTACTTTTTATGATAGGCAGCTCAGGTTTAAAGGTAAAATTAATTTCCTATTCAATGTTGGTGGAGAAAAAGGAGAATGATGTGAAAGATCCTGATAGGATAGTGGCCGAAAGTGGGGCAATTTCACATTCCAAGGAATTCAAGGATCTGGGGAAGGAAAAGGTGGAACATTTAATAAATTTGCTCAGGGATCTTGGTCATGAAAGCGTTTTTGAGCATGTTTCATTCACATTCAGTGTTGAGGGAATTTCAAGGGTCTGTTCTCATCAGCTTGTAAGGCACAGGATGGCTTCATTTACACAGCAAAGTCAGAGGTACGTGCCTCTGGATCCTGAATTTATTATACCCGAAAGCATATATAACAGCGAGTTCAAGGATTATTTCATGGAAATAATTGAATCTTCAAAGAATCTTTATAAAAAGATGGTTCAATCAGGCATAAAAAAGGAGGATGCTAGGTTTATACTCCCACAGGCAGTGGAAACTAAGATAATAGTCACCATGAATGGCAGGGAACTCAGGCATTTTATAAATCTTAGAGGAGGTAAGGAAGCGCAGTGGGAAATAAGGGGACTTGCACTGGAAATGCTTAAAGAAGTTCATAAAGTATCACCTGTATTGTTTGATGATCTTTATAAAAAATTCATTGAAAATAAATAAATAAAACCTTTCACTTATTCCATCTATGGTATTGAAGGAATACTTAAAAAAATATCCACCATTGATAGAAACTCACCTTAAGAAATTTTTTAAAGAAAAAAGAGCGGAAGCTGAATTTAATCCTTATGTTCTTGAAATTTTTGAAAATATTGAGGAATACACCATGAGAGGGGGTAAAAGGTTAAGACCTTTACTTATGGTTGTTGGCTACAAGTTATATGGTGGAAGGAAAGAAGAAGAAATAATAAAGGCATCAGGTTCCATTGAGCTTGTTCAATCATATCTACTAATCCATGATGATATCATAGATGAGAGCGATTTAAGAAGGAACAAACCTACATTACATAAAATCTATGAAAGGAAATACAATGATAGAAAATTTGGTGAAAGCATGGCGATAATAGCAGGTGATCTTGCAAGCATATATGCACAGCAGATACTCGCCTCCACTTCCTTTGATGACGAATTAAAATACAGAGCCTTGATGAGAATGGCATCCATAATAGAAACTACGGGATATGGTCAGGTTCTCGATGTTTTTTCATCAAAGCTTAAAAGCTTCGATGAAAAGGATCTATTTTTACTCCATGAGTACAAAACTGCAAAATATACCATAGAAGGCCCATTAATTCTCGGTGCCATTCTTGCTGGTGGAAAAGAATTTTCCATGATCACGAATTATTCCATACCAGTAGGGATAGCATTCCAGCTGCAGGATGATATACTTGGTCTTTTCGGGGATGAAGAATCGATTGGAAAACCCGTTACCTCAGATCTTGAGGAAGGTAAAAAAACACTTCTTGTAATCAAGGCAATGGAAAATGAAGAATACAGGGAAATAATTAATAGAATACTTGGCAAAAAAAATATTACACAAAAAGAATTGCATACTGTAAGGGAAATAGTTAAAAAAACAGGTGCTCTGGATTATACCCTATCCCTTGCCAGGGATCTTGTGAAAAAGGGTATAAATAGCTTAGGTGAAATAGATTCTGAGGAAAAAATGTTTCTGAAAGAATTTGCAGAATATGTTATTGAGAGGAAGTTCTAGACAAATTTTACCTTCTTTGAAAGAAGTGTACTTTCATTTATTTTCCTCCTAGGCTTTCCTTCCATTTTTTTATTTAGTTCTTTTAAGAAATCAGGTAGAGATAATTCTCTCGTTGAATCAAGGTACCTGTCCCTGACACTGAATATACCAGTTGAAATTTCCTTATCACCTATCACAAGAATGTAGGGTATCCATTCTATTTCAGCTTCCCTTACCTTTTTCTGCATAGTCATTTCTCTGTCATCCAGGTCAACTCTGATACCTTCACTTTCAATTTCTCTCATAATTTCCATTGATTTTTCCATATGTTTTTCTGAAACAGGTATTATTCTTACCTGAACAGGAGAAATCCAAAATGGCAATACGGGCTTTTTACCATCTTTCTTTAAGAATTCTGCCTTTTCCAGCATTGCATAGATAACCCTTTCAATTGCACCGCTGGGAGAGCAATGCAATATCAGAGGGAAATCTTTATTACCCTTTTCATCCAAGAAGGTGATATTGAATCTCCTTGAATTATCCACATCTATCTGAACAGTACTCAATGCAGCAGCCTTTCTTGTATTATCCACAAAATTAAATTCGAACTTCAGAACAAAATAGAAAAATTTTTCTTCCCAGAATTGCAAAAGAACTGGCTTATTTACAATTTCTCCTAACTTTTTTACAAAATCTTCATTTTCCCTGTAAAAATCACTGGTGAACCTTATTGCCACCTCATAATCTTTAATGTCTAAACCAAAATCCCGCAGAACGGATATGGATAATTTGAATTGCCTTAGAAATTCTTCCTTTGCTTCCTCCATTCCTGGAACGAATGTATGCATATCGGGCATGGTGAATGCCCTTAATCTCCTAAGACCTACAAGTTCACCGTGCTTTTCCCTCCTGAAAGAATACTTTGTAAGTTCATACAATCTCATCGGCAGCTGTTTATAGGTTATGAAAGAATCCTTTGCAATAAGGAATTGACCGAAACAGGCAGAAAATCTCAAGAAATATTTTTCTTGACCTGAAAGCACTGTATACTGCCTTGCTGGAAACCTCTCTAGATAGCTTTTAAGGGCAGGATGTTCATAATCATACATTACTGGTGTTTCTACCTCCATTGCGCCATAATCCTGAACATAATTGGTGACCAGGCTTTCAGCAAGAGATTTAATTAACTTGCCCCTGGGGTAATATCTTAAATTTCCAGAATCGCTACCTTCTTCGTAATCAGCTATTTCAAGGGATCTCATATATTTAACATGTGGAGGCATCTCCAGGACTGCACGCGTACCTGAAATTTCATAATTGACAAAATCCTTCAATCTTTCATGACCAGTGAAGTCAAACTTATTTACATCATAAAGATTTCCATTTTCAAGTATTTTCCAGTAGGTTTTAAGTTCGCCCTCCTTTTTTAAAGCTTCGGGCTCCTCCTCTTCACCACCTATTTGCTTTGAAAGCTCAGAAAGTGGATGCCCTTTACAGGAAATTGTAAAACTCTTATACCATCCAAATGGCGCCTTATGAACATCATATTTATTCCTTAACCCTTTACTAATTAAATTAAGAATTTTTTTTGCAGTTTCAGGATCTGCGAGCTTTGAGCTAAGATGCGCATATGGATAAAGAACAATTCTATTAGCATTTACCTTTTCAGCCACATCCTCTATTTCCCTTACAGCCTTTTCAGCTATAGATTCATTATCCTTATCTTCAACGGAAATGAATGCCACAAGTGGATCCTCTATTCTTTCATGATCTATGGAATATTCCTCCGCTTCTTTGAGTGCTTTTTCCCTTATTTTATATTCTAAGTAATCCGAATGTATAAAAAGTATTCTCATTGCAGATCAAAAAAATTATATGATATAAAAATATTTCTAAAATTTTTTGAAAAATATTATATATGATTATAAATTCCTTTTAATCATGGGTTTCAGTAAAAGTCCCGTTGAACTGGGAAGGGAGAAAAAATTTTCAAAGCAGGAAATTTTAATGGCCATAAGGGAGGATATTGCAGCAGAAATAGATGCTATCAACCTCTATCTTTCACAGGCCATGTTCATAGAGGATAAGTATGTTAAATCTGTTCTCCTTGATGTAGCAAATGAAGAAAAGGTTCACCTTGGAGAATTTCTTAGCGTACTTGAAAAACTTGATCCGGAACAGGTAAAGGCAATAGAAAAGGGTAAAAAAGAAACGAGTGAATTGAAGTAATGCTTTCCTGGATTGAAAAACCCGGTTTAATATTGATTACTACAAAGTCTATCAGGGTATTTGCATATGGATTCATGAGTCTCCTTATCCCTTTTTATCTATCCTATTTGAATTTCTCATTAGGATTCATTGGAATAGTAATTACTATATCCCTGTTAACTGGGGCATTTTTCAACATATTTGTGGGAGCATATGGTGAAAAAATTGGAAGGAGGTTAATATTACAGTTATTTTCAATTTTTATGATAATTTCATCCATACTTTTTATACTGGGAAATGAAATTTCTATCATTCTTGCTTCCATATTCGGTGTTCTTAGCGTTACAGGCACGGAAACAGGCCCATTTTTGAGCGTAGAACAGGCAGCGATTACAAAGTTTGTAAGTGACAACAGGAGAACACTTTTATTCAGCACTTATAATTTTATGGGTTATGCATTTTCTGCCTTAGGCTCCCTCTTTTCAGGCCTTGCAAATAAATATATAAGTGATCATAATTCATATTTAATTCTACTTTCAATTTTTGGTATGATTGGCTTTATTCTTTTCATATTATATTCTTTTCTTGGAAATCTCTTAGAAATAAGAACTGAAAATAAAAAAATAAGGCTCAGTCCTGAGGCAAGGTCAATAATGATTAAACTATCGCTTCTATTTTCAATAGATGCTTTTGGTGGAGGTTTCATAGTTCAATCCTTACTAAGCCTATGGTTCAAGATGAGATTCCATATTCTACTTCCTGAACAGGGATGGATTTTTTTCATAGGTGGAATAATCACTGCAGTTTCATTTTTCCTGGCAGAAAGGATTGCAAGAAAAATAGGTCTTTTAAACACAATGGTTTTCACCCATATTCCAAGTAATATATTCCTTTTACTCATTGCATTTACCAATTCCCCTTTACTAGCAATAATATTCCTCTTCTTGAGGCAATCATTGTCACAGATGGATGTGCCAACGAGGCAATCATATATGATGGCAATTGTGAAGCCTGAAGAAAGGGTAGCCCTTTCCTCAGCTACAAATGTACCTAGGTCAATAGCCCAGGCGGGAAGTCCTTACTTATCAACATTTTCACTTTCAGTTGGCTTTCTTTCATTTCCTTTCTTAATTTCGGGATCTCTGAAAATTCTTTATGATATTTTAATTTTTATTACCTTCAGGAATATTAAGCCACCGGAAGAAATGAAAAAATAGAAACATTCATAATATGATAGTAATATCGTGCAAAGAAAGGTGAATATTAATGAAGATACTCGTATGCGTAGCCTGGCCATATTCGGATGGTCCGCTACATCTGGGCCACATATATGGTGCTTATCTACCTGCGGATATCTTTGCCAGATATCACAGAATGGTGGGTAATCAGGTCCTTATGGTTTCAGGCAGTGATGAACATGGGACACCAATTACTTTCCAGGCTGAAAAGGAGGGCATTCCACCATCTGAAATTTCTGAAAAATACCACAGAATTAATGAGGAAATTTTCAGAAAGCTTGGTATTTCATTTGACAACTATTCAAGAACGTCGAGCAAAAATCATAAGGATGTGGTTAAGCAATTTTTCCTTGATATTTACAGAAAAGGCTACATTTATGAAAGTGAGATGATTTCACCATACTGTCCAACATGCAAAAGATTCCTTCCGGATAGGTATATTGAAGGGACATGCCCTTATTGCGGATATGAGCATGCCAGGGGTGATCAGTGCGATAATTGCGGGAGAACACTTGATCCCCAGGAATTAATAAATCCAAGATGCAGGATTTGCGGAAGTACTCCGGAAATCAGGAGTACTAAACACTTATTTTTTGCACTTAGTAAATTCGAATCTTCTCTTAAAGAGTGGATCTCCACCAAGGATTACTGGAAAGAAAATGTGAAAAAATTTTCATACAATTTCATAAGTTCCGGCCTGAAGGATAGAGCTATTACAAGGGATATAGAGTGGGGTGTGGAAGTACCCATACCTGGATATGAGAATAAAAGAATATATGTATGGTTTGAGGCCGTAATAGGTTATCTTTCATCCACCATAGAGTACTCAAAGAAAAAGGGGAACGAGGAGCTATGGAAGGATTACTGGCTTGATAATAATTGCAGGCACTACTATTTCATTGGTAAAGATAATATACCGTTCCATACAATAATCTGGCCAGCTATGCTGATGGCACATGGTGATCTTGTATTACCCTACGATGTTCCTGCAAATGAGTACTTAAGGCTCCAGGGCGGTAAATTTTCAAAGAGCTCTGGATACGGTATATTTATGCCTCAGATTCTGGAAAAATTTGATCCTGATATGGTAAGATTCTATAGCGCCCTAAATCTTCCAGAGCTGCATGATTCTGATTTTTCATGGGAAGACTTTTATTCCAAGGTAAATACAGAATTGATTGATAAATTCGGAAATTTTGTACATCGCGCTCTCAAATTCACGAAAACAAAATATGGTAGAATACCACCACTTTTTGATCTTGATGAGGAGGATTACCTTGCCCTTAATAAAATAAGGGAAGCAGGCGAAAATATTTCAAGATTAATAGAGAATGTGGAACTTAAAAAGGCGATTAAAGAGTGGCTATCTCTTGTTTACTTTGGCAATCAATATTTTTATCG
>CAYSIM010000026.1:0-1961 GCA_964431165.1 uncultured Thermoplasmatales archaeon
GAAAGTCTCCATTTTATCACTAGAAGGTGTCAACATTATGTATCATATCCATAAAATAGGGGTACATTGGTCTTACACCTAACGCCATTTCCATTTCCTGCGGCGTTATGAGTTTGTAATCGAAACTTTCAGAGTCATCAGTAGAGACCCTTGGACAGGCAGTATTAACGAAAATATCCATTGGAAGATTCCTTATCTTATAAGGGTTAATTTCATCCATTATTATTATTGCGGCTTTTTTATTAAATTTCTCTATTTTTTCTTTTAAAGAAAGGGCAAGATTCCATCTTATTTGACCTATCTTCTGGGAAACTATTATACCCACAAATCTGGATGATCTGGCTTTTTCTATCATTGCATATCTTTGTCTCAGTAATTTTTCTATATTAATTTCATTGATTTCTCCTCTGATCGGATCAAATGAGTATGTTCTTTTTCCAGTGGAAATTGCCACACCTCTCGCATGGAACTCACCATCCGCAATTACAACAAAGCAATCCACTTCAGCACCTATTTTCATGGCTGCGCTGAAATCACAGCCAAGTACTTGACCGGGGTATTTAAGTCTTGAATCCCCCTGTGTGACCAAAATTTTTATACCGGCTGCAGATAATACCATAGATAACTTTTTCATATGATCTATATATTGTACCGTGGCAAGAAGTCCTATTTTACTACATTTTAAATTAATAAATTTTGAAATAATTTTTTCATCCATCTCCATTTTCCTTTTCATTTCCACAAAAATAATTTTACCTCCATAGTTTATATTGGGAATTTCTGAATGACCGAAATGAAGCGTAACATCGAAATTTTTCGATGTTTCAGGAACATCACATGCACCGTAAATATTTTCACCTGAAAAATAAAGTTCAAATCCTTCAAGATTTTTCATTATTTCAAAAATGTAGGGTTTTAGACCTTCAGGTAGTTCAACAAAAATTCTTTTTGGATTTAATTTTTTAAGGTTATTCTTCAATCCTTCCCAATCAATGTCATAATTTTCAAGCATAAATCAATTATTAAAACGATTAAAATAAATTTTCTCTATTTCAAGGAGTTCAATAAAAATTATTATAAATAAGGGAAGAATTTAAGGAATGCACAGGATCATGAACTCCAAAGGTTTAGCTGGTAAAGTAATCTGGGTGAAAGATTTTTATTGAAAGGCTAGCGATTGCATATACTATTTTGATATTCTTATATATTCCAACTCCAGTTCCTTGAGGTTTTCTCCGAATTTTCCATTGTATATTGTATTATTTATGAATTCTGTAAATATTTCTTTTCTCTTTTGCATTACATTTTGCACTATCTCAATTACCTTTATTGCCACATTCCTGTTTATATTTTCCAGGACATCGGCGAATCTGGCATTTCTGTCCTTTATATACATATCGTTACTTATAGTGGTGAAATTCGCTTTTATCTCCATCAATTTGCTGACTTCCTCTCTCCAGAAAGGCCTATCCTCCATCCTGAATGGAAGAATTACTATTGGATAAACTGGAACGTTTCTGTAATTTTCTTTCAAATATACAATCGTTTCCTTCAATCCACCAGTGCCCATACCACCTCCAATTGCTCCAACGAGTATCACTGCATCAGCATTCTTGAAATTCACCACGCCCTTGACGCCAAATATGTTGTCAAAGTTGTTTCTCATTAGTTTTTCCCCAACTTCAACAAAACCATTAGTATCCTGATGAAAACCAAGTATTTTGTCGGAAATCAATACCTTGCTTGCTGCCTGTATACTTTCATCAAGTCCTTCCTGCTTTGTATTTATTTCCACTGTAAGAACATTCACATACTCCTGACCTTCAGGTCCCTTTTTTATCTCCGAAAGCATTCTTTCCACAGAATCTATTACACGTGCTCCAGCCCCGCCGAAGCCTATTATTGGAATGTATAGAGGATCCAGCAGCTCTTTTCTTAACGATTCCATTATGAAATCATAA
>CAYSIM010000026.1:1982-11973 GCA_964431165.1 uncultured Thermoplasmatales archaeon
CATTTCACCTTTCCCTTTTCTTAATCTGCTGGATAACCTGTCCTCCTGCAGTGCTTTATAGTTATCTATCAGCCTGTCAGTACCTGAATATCCCTGAAGTAATGTGGCCAGTTCCTCTTCAAACCTCCTTGTCTGGACGAATCTCGATAGGAAATAATCAACAACTTCCCCGACATCCCTGAATAATCCCAGTTCTACCAGGTCTTCAAATGTACTGAGCATTTTCCTATTGAGTGTCACCGTTACCGTATCTTCCTGATACTGTATTTTATCAAGTACTTCTATTTCCTTCATTGCTGCATATCTTATAAAGTCAGACCTTGTTTTGTACTCCTCATGTCTTACAAGAAAATCATCTATGGCATCAAGTTCCATTTTACTTATGCGCACTGTAATTTTCGTGTCTGTTTTCATTTACTATATACCTCCTTTGGACAGGCCCAGCGTGCTTAAGTAAAGTTATGTTTAATTTTATATTTAAAGATTTCCATCAAATTACCAAATTTTAAATATTTATACGTCTTTATAAAAATATTTCCCTTAATTGAATAATTTAGAAAAAATTTCTAAAGAAAGGGAAAAGAATATTAATTTCCTTATTATTAAACTACTTACCTGCCGGGGTAGCCGAGCTGGCCAAGGCGCAGGCCTGGAGAGCCTGTTCTCCGAAAGGGGAGCGGGAGTTCAAATCTCCCCCCCGGCGCTTATAGGAAAAGTATTTTAAACTTTGAAATTATATTGAAATTCGGCGGATGCTGAATTTAGTTTCAATCTGCCAATTATGAGCAAATTCAATGCGCATGTCAGGATACTTTCCTCCGAAAGGATAAGGGAAGAGATGACCAGAATAGGGGTAGCGAAGGAAGGTCAGGAAATAATGGAAAATAAAGCGAAATTTTTTATACTCAAGCTTGAAAATATACCCATCAAGGATGCCATTATTTTAAAACAGGAATCGCTTAGCCTAGGTATGGACTGTGCAGTTGCCTGGAACGTTGTTTCCTTAAAAGCAGAAAAAACGGATGCCCTTCTTTTTGGTACAAAGAAACAGTTCGATTTTCTATCTAAAAAGATGTTTATACAGCCTTTCAATGGAAGAGAAATAAGTGAAGAAATAAATGAAGCAATAACAAATTTTGAAAATGAAAATTATGTTTGGAAATTCAGGGATGATTCACTGGATCTGAAAAATGTTAGGGTAATGGGCATACTCAATGTTACGCCCGACTCTTTTTCCGATGGAGGGAAATACATTGAAAAGATAGATGCGATAAAGCATGCTGAAAAAATGGTGGAAGAAGGAGCGGATATAATAGATGTGGGTGCAGAAAGTTCAAGGCCTGGATCTTTACCAATTGAACCGGCGGAAGAGATTTCAAGATTGAAAAATGTTATTGATGATCTAGTTACCTTACCAGTACCCATTTCCGTGGATACATATAAGCCGGATGTGGCGGAATTTGCCCTTTCCCGTGGCGCAAAGATAATAAATGATATATTTGGACTAAGGAAAGATGGTATGATGGAAGTGGTGAAGAGATACAATGCTGGAGTAATAATAATGCATATGAAAGGAGAACCTGCAACAATGCAAAAAAATCCCGAGTATGTGAATGTAACCTCGGAAGTAATATCTTTCCTGAGAGATAGAACTTTAAACGCTATAAATTATGGAATTAGAAAAGAAAATATTTCAATTGATCCAGGTATAGGTTTTGGAAAAAGATTGGAACATAACATAACATTATTAAGGGAGTTGAATTCACTAAAATCATTAGGATTTCCTATAGTTGTTGGTGTTTCAAGGAAGGGATTCATAGGAGAAATTCTTAAAAAGGATGTAAATGAGAGATTAATTGGATCTGTTACTGCTGCAATTTTTTCAATAATTAATGGTGCCTCAATAATAAGGGCTCATGATGTAAAGGAAACAAAGGAAGCAATAAAGATTCTGGAGGCATTAAGAAAATGAAATGCCCCGTGTGCTACGCTTCACAGGAGATAATTGATGGAGAAATTATTCATATATGTCCTTATTGCGATGCAATACTTATTTACGATGGATCTCTGAAAAGGGTGGATTCATTTCCATGGTGGATAAGGGGTGGAATTAAAATTCCTGCCAATGAAGGAATAATAGTTACTGAAAAAAGGAGTTTACACTTTCAGTACAAAGAAAAATGGTTTTTAGATAATAAATATGAAATGATATTAAATGAAGAATCAAGAGGAGAAATGAATGAAAAAGTACTTGAAATATATGGAAAATTACCAATCTTTGTCCTTCCAGGTTTAAAAATAGGACTTGAATACCATGATAATTTAACAATAAGACACCATAAGGGTTCAGCAATCTTTAAGAGAATTGAGAAATGATTTTACATTTTCCTGAAAATCTTCCAGCCTACCTTCATTCACAATGAAATGATCTGCAATTGCTATAAGATTTCCCAATCCCCATGAAAGTTCCCTTTTTTCTCTTTCAATAAACTCTGTAAAATTCTTGACATCATCCCTTCTTCCCCTTTTAAGGATCCTTTCATACCTGCTCTTTTGGGAACTGAGAATTGCAACAAGAATCATATTTTCCCCCAGGTTTTTTTTGAAAAATTCAACCTCTTCTATATTCCTTACACCCTCAATTATGGTTTTTTTAGAAACTACCTTTTCAAGGGTTCTTCTAGCCCATATATCCATCCCTTTTTCTTTTCTTTCCCTAGAAGCAATTTCACCCACATTTTTTTCATTCATTTCTAAGCCCAGGAAGGAGGTGTAATCCCTTACAACATCCCCCATGCTCACCACATTCCAGCCCATGGATAGGGCCACCTTTTTGAATTCTTCTTTTCCAGAACCTGGCATACCTATTAAAAGAATAATCATTCAATTTCTGGAATAACCATATGTTAAAAAATATTTTCTATCCACCCGCTACGGGAGGGAAAATTGAAACTACATCGTTTTCATCAAGGGGCGTTTCAAAATTTTTAAGGTACAATATGTTTTTCCCATTCTTGAGTATTATAACTCCCTTCCTTAGATTATTAGAATCATAGAGTGCTTTTTTAAAATCCTCACCATAAATATCTATAATTTTTTTAATTAATTCACCTACATTAGCTGCCTCCATGTTTTCTTCACTCTTACCCGTTATTTTTCTCAATGTAGCGAAATACTGAACCTTCATAAAAAATTATAATTGGAGTAATTTTAATTTTTCCTCTGTTGGTACACCCTTTTCATCCCACCCTCTGGCCGTATAATAATCCCTGAGTAATCTATCCAAGGGCACAACACTTCCCTTATTAGGTCCATCTGGCATGGGTTCCTTAAGCATCCTTGGAGGCAATGTATCATCCTTACTGCTAAAACCTGCCTGAAGATCATAAAGCCTTTCGACGTTCCATATCCTTTCTCCAGCAAGCATCATTTCTTCTGTAGTATAATCAAATCCTGTTACCACATTGAGCAGATCCCTATAATCATCCGCTCCAAGTGCGAATGATGTGAAAAGACATAGACCGGATGAATCAATAACAGCCGTAAGATCCTGGAACATCTTGGTATAGGCTCCTTTTCCTTCCACCTTCAATGGATCCAGTTTTTCTGGTATACCCAATATCTCTGGTGAAATCATATATCCCCTTACATGACATCCCCCACGGTTACTGGTAGCATATTCCAGTGCATGGCCGTAAGCACCCCTCGGATCGTAAGCCGGCAATTCCTGCTTCTTTGCACTCATGGATATCTCAGGGTGTCCGTAGGATTCCGCTAACCTATAGGAACCTTCTGCTAACTTATTTCCAAAACCTTTCCTGAATGCGATTAATTCAGTTGCTTTCACCAACGTCTCTTCATTACCCCAGCTCAAATCCAGACCATCGAGTTCCTTTTTGTTTATATAACCTTTTTCATAGAGCTCCATTGCAGCGGCTAATGTACCTCCAAATGATATTGTATCCAGCCCATATTTGTCGCAGTAATAATTTGCTTCTATTACTTTCTCAAAATTTTTAATATCCAGATCTGCACTCATTGTCCATAGGGATTCATATTCAGGACCTTCACTATCTAGATCATCAAGCTTTGTTACCCTTCCGCATGCTATCGGACAGGCGAAACATGCTTTATTTTTTATTAAATATTTTTCGGACATGGATTCACCGCTAAGTTCATTTGCGTGTGGCCACTGACCAAACTGGAAATTTTTTGTAGGATAAAGACCCTGCGTATTAATTATATTAACAAGAACGGCAGTACCGTATGATGGTAAGCCCTGTGATGTAACGGGATTTTCTTTAATTTTCTTCAGTTTATCCTTTAAAACATTTGTAAATTCATCTTTCTTTGCAATTGTTACCTTTCCATTACCCCTCACCGCTATTGCCTTTAATTTTTTTGAACCCATTACTGCACCAACACCTGTCCTTCCTGCTGCCCTGTGCTTATCATTAATCACGGCAGCAAATCTTACCATGTTTTCACCTGCTGGTCCTATACATGCGACCTCCAATTTATCATCTTTGAGTTCTTTTTTGAGCATGTCTGTAGTTTCATGGGTATCCTTACCCCATAGATGCTTTGCTTCCCTCAGTTCTGCCTTTCCATTGTTAATATATATGTATTTTGGTGACTTTGCCTTACCAGTTACTATTACCATATCAAAACCCGCAAACTTAAGTTCCGGACCAAAAAATCCACCGGAATTGCTGGATGCTATGGCACCATTCAAAAATCCTTTTGTTACTACCATATACCTACTTGCTGATGGTGCGGGTGTCCCTGTCAAAGGACCCGTGGCAAAAATAAGGGCGTTTCTTTCATCCAATGGATCAATTTTTGGATCTTTTGTTGTCTCTATATAATATTTTGTGGCAAGACCCCTACCACCAATGTACTTCCTTGCCCATTCTTGATTTATGTCTTCCACTGTTATTTTTTCATCTGTTAGGTTCACTTTCAAAATTTTTCCCACATAACCACCCAACATAAAAATCACCATAATACAATTACAATAATATTTAATAAATATTTTTATGCTCAAAAAAGCATAATTAATTTAAAAAAATGAAAATCTAATTTTTCTTGGGTAATACATATATCTTATTTCCCAGAATTGAATTGTTGGGTATAAGAACTCTTGTACCGTCATCCTTGATAATTTCGGTAAAAAGTATTCCTATCTCATCTACTACGCCTGTATCGCCGAGTAATGTAACTGTATCATTTATTTTCATTGGTCTAGAAATTAAAAGGAAAAGACCTGCTACTGCCTGACCCATCACTTGCTGAGTTGCAAAACCTATTACTATACCCAGGAATCCACCTACAGAAACACCTGCGAGACCCCCTCCTACCTCTCCTGCTATGGTAGTGATGAGGGCACCAACGCCTATGAGCATGAAAACATTTTTGAATGCCTTTGCTACATCATCTGTGTACTTTGCTTTAAGCATGTAATATATCAAATCTGCAAAAGATTTTATTATGAGATATCCAAATGCTATTGTAAGGGAGACATTAATGTAAACATAATAGGATCCCAGGACAATGCCATATTTTGGTAAAAAAGCCATTATGAAAAATTGTAGTATTGCAGAAACTACAATGAAAAGCACAATGTAGCCAACAAATTTAGCAAGTGCTCCTGCATAACCTCTTGCCCTATTATTTCCCATATTTGGTTATCATTATTCCATAATAAAAATTTTTCTATCTTTACTTATATGTTTGAATATAATTTCAATTATATTTCTCCCCATTCATCAAATGAAAAAATTTTTAATTATGTTTTAATTATTGTTAAAAGGTGGAGATCAACCTTAATATTATTACAAGAGATTTACTTCATTCTGCTTTATCCAAGATTTTAAAGAAAAAGGGTATGAATGAAACTGAAATATATGAGATAACAGACTATCTACTTTCATTTTTTGGATTTGATGATTACATTGTTGATAACGTTTTAACACCAATAGACAGGGATATTTTTTATTATCTAGAAGAATGCGGTATTTTGAAAACGGAATCGATGGAGGTGAATTTACTTAAGGGGAGGCAATGGAGGATCCATATGTGGACCTATAGAAAAGATAAGATAAAAGAGATTATTGAATCTAAGGAAGTCAAGGAGGTTGAAGATCCAAGAAAAATTTATGAAAAAATTTTCAATGAGAGGATAGAGGGATGATTAATTCCCTTATATTTGCCCTGGGGGACTCCGCCATAAATCTCATTAAGGATTTGAATAAGGAAATGAATGTACCATGCATCTTCATAAGCAACAGGAAAAGTAATAATGTCTTTAATATACCTACAAATCTTATCTACATCATTGAATCAGAGAAAATTAACACAGATTATGATGATAAATTTATGGATATAATGGAAGAATATCTTTACTACGATCATTATTTTATTATTTCGGATATAGGTGATGATTTCAGCCATTCCTCTGCTAAAGTATTTGGAAAGCATCTGGGTGAAAAGACTACAGGCATTTTTATTTTACCATTTGGTTTTGAAAAAATGGCAAAGGGTAAGAATGTGGAAGAATTAACTTCAGATTTGAGGGATTTTTATAAGAGATATTTCATTTTCAGGGATGAATACCTTTTTAAGGTATTCTACGATGCTCCCCTAAAAATGCTCCCAAAACTTAAGAGTTTTATTATATATAATTTAATAAATAATATTAATGAATCACTTGAAATTGAAGATCTCAAATTCCTTGAGAAGGGTGAACTGGGTTTTGGCATTAGCATAAATGAAAGGATGGATAAAATACAGGAATCCTTGGTGGAGGCGATTGAATCCCCCTGGATTAAAAAAACTCACGAAAATTTATTCATAATATTTAATGGTAATATCACCGTTCAAGAGGTAATACCCCTTCTTAATTCTATAAGGATAAAAAATTATAAAATAAAAATAAATAAGGTGAATAAAGGAAGAAAAGTATTCATAACAGCAATATCATATTAGAAAGGATTATATCACAGTAGATCATATTATACTTTGATGGAGGAAATTTTGGAATATAGCAAGATCAAGAAAATTTTGATTCCAACAAATAAAAATCCACTGATGAAAAAAGGATTAGAGTTTATTACCACCATATTCCCAAATGCTGAATATTATCTGATTGGTGTTGTGGATATTAGCGGTGAATCGCTTTTACTTTATTCAGGATATTCTGCAGATTATCTGGATATCCTTGAAACACTTGAAAAGGAAGCTATAAACGAGGCCATTGAAGTACTTAGGCTTAAAAATTCAAAAATAGTGGATTCTGTTCTTTTGAAGGGTTATCCTTCAAAAACAATACTCAATTATGCTTCTAAGAACGATATAAATCTTATACTTTTAACAACAAGTTCTAAGGTAGGTACTGAACAGGTAAAACTGGGTTCAACAGCAAAACTTATCATAGAAAAGAGTAAGATACCTACGCTTCTTATAACACCATTTTCAAGATGTAATGAGGTGAAAAGAATATTAAATCCAACGAGTGGAAGTAAATATTCATTCAGGGCAAGTATGCTAGCTATAAATTTCGCCAAGCAATTCAATGCAGAGGTAAAGTTGCTGCATCTTGGCAAAATCAAGGATATAAAAATGATGAATTTGATCAAGGATTATGCTTCTAAACTGCAAGTATCATTTACCTTGGATGAGGTACACGAGGAAAATCTTGTACACAGGATTGTGGAAGAATCAAAATCCCATGATATGATGATAGCCTCCAGGGGTAGGAGAGGGTTTGCCTATAAATTTAGATATTTCTCACCTGAACTTGCACTTGGAAGACTGGAAAGGGAAGTTATAGAACTTTCCCCCATACCCATAATGTTAGTTAACGAATAATTTCAATTATTCTTGAAAAATTTTCAAGCTCCCTAAAATAACTGGTACCTATAAGATTTTCTATTTTTCCATCGATCACATATTCATAATAATTAATATTACCCAAACATTTTATCCTCATCTTTCTGCATTCTTCATTGATTGTATCATTCTTGCCCATATTTATGAGCACACCTTTTATTTTTATCTGATTTCTTGCAATCTCTACGGCTCTTCTTGTTACCTGCCAGCTAATAATACTTGGCGCTGTTATAAATACTATTTCCCCTTTTCTACGGAATATTTCCAATGCGGCCAGGTATTCATCCCCTGTACCAGGGGGCATATCAACAATGAGGTAATCAAGATCGCCGAAATCGGTTATAGCAATCATTTCCTTTATTATTTCATATTTACTGTTACCCCTCAAGGGTGATGCAAGTCCCTGCATAAAAAGATCTAGGGACATTATTTTTATGCCCTTCCAATCTTCTGGAAGGATCCCGTTTTCACTTTCTTTTATTTTTACACTGTCCATTCCAAGTATAAATGGAATGGATGGACCGTGAAGATCTAGATCAAGGATGCCCACTTTGAAATTTTTGGATGCAATATATGCAGTATGGGCAGATATGGTGCTTTTTCCAACACCACCCTTACCACTTGAAAATATTATTATTTTTCCAATTTTGGCTAGCCTTTCTTCTATCATCTTTTCCCTGGGATCTATTTCGGTGTTCATGATTTCCATCAATCCTTCACCTCCAGTACTACCCTCTTTATTTTAACGCCCTTTCCACCAAGCACATCCACATCATGACTATGACACACCGGACATTTTATGAAAATAGGTGCACTTTCAGGTAAATAATGAAGTGCATTATCTCCATCTTCGTTTAGAGGGATTAAATTATCCATAATTTCTTCAAAATTCCAGATATGGCCACAATTCCTGAATGTTCAATTCTCCAGGTTTTGAATTTGCTCTTTCATTCATTTTCCTTACTTTTCTTTCCGTTAAAGAAGTTATCTCATCCACAAATGCAACTTTCTTTTTTAGCATTGTGAATATTGTTTCAGCAAGAATTCTTGCTATCGCTACGATTGCCCTGTTCTTCCCAATCCTCCTTACTATGCTCAGATATTTTTTCTTCATTTTCTTAGAGTATTTTATAACAGTATGTGCTGCAAGTACCAGCAGATATCTTAACATTGATGGCCCTTCCTTTGTTATATGACCTTTCCTCTCTGTTTTTCCCGATTGATCCTGTCTTGGTACTAGACCTGCATATGATGCTAGCTGCTCCTTCTTTTCAAACCTGTTTATGTCGCCTATTTCACCTATTATGCCACATGCAATATATACGTTTATTCCAGGTATTGTCATGAGAATCTTTACATCCTCTCTATCTCTTATTATTTTCGCCATCTCATTTTCAATTTTTTCTGCCTTTTCTTTTAGATCTATTATCCTTTTAAGCAGATCATTCAGTACAAACTTTTCTGAATTGCTTAGTTTCTCAACGGATCTTGAAATCTGCTCAAGCCCTTTCTTTCCAAATATGTCCATTAGATTTATCTTTATGCCATGCATTGATAAAATGCTGTGTATCTTGTTCTTTATTCTGACAACTTCTTCTCCGATGTATTTCCTGTGCCTTGTTAACGTCCTCAACTCATCATATTCTTTCGACGGCAAATATGATTCTGGAAATTCATTCATTCTGTACAATCTAGCAAGTTTTTCAGAATCTTGCCTGTCATTCTTCTTTGCAGATTTATATATCAATGCAAGCTTCTTTGGATCTGCCATGTGCACTGAAAATCCTGCATCCCTTAGGAATCTTGCTACATATTTTCCTGATGTTGATGCTTCAAGTGCTATCTCAGGCATTTCTAATAGGTATTTCCCTATGAATCTGTTCCATGATTCATCACTGTTTGCCATTTCATATTGCTCTGTTATTTTCCCATCTTCTTCCATTCTTGTCAGGTATACCAAATCTTTATGTACGTCCAATCCTATTATCATTTCACCACCTCATGTGTGGTTCGTGAGAGCTCTATGGGTCGGAAATCTCGACAATCTTCTATTCACCCTTGTTTCTGGGTACTGTGTCGAGACGTAAAAGTGGTCAACCTT
>CAYSIM010000027.1:0-236 GCA_964431165.1 uncultured Thermoplasmatales archaeon
GTCTTTCCACAATTTTAAGGTAAAATTCCCTCTGTTCCCTTGGGAATGATTTTGTAATTTTCTCTATGAATTCTTTCTCCCCTGAAAGTATTTTCCTCAGCTCCCTCTCATAAATATTTCCAGGCATCTGAATCACATCTCATCCAGATCTTTACCGATCAAATCTGAAAGATACCTATGCATCGACCTTATCCTTTCCACGCTCTTCATGAGACCTTTCTTTCTGTAATAATCAA
>CAYSIM010000027.1:246-7366 GCA_964431165.1 uncultured Thermoplasmatales archaeon
TTTTTTTACTTCCAGATATAAGGTTGTCCGCATGGCAAACTATCTTTTCTTCCAGGGTTTCAGGAATGAGATCCTTCTCCTTCAGGCCAAGCTTTTCAGCCTCCTCCTCGTCAATACCCCCTCCCACATGCCTTTTAACAATGTTCACAAGATCCTCAGGAAATCCCATGGATCTAAGCATTTCAGCACCCACTATCCCATGTGAAACATCCTTCACCTTCACCCTACCAATATCATGGAGTAATGCTCCGCATTCTAAAAGAGGTAGATCTGCATTGGAAATTTTTCCAATTTTTAGGGCAAAATCGGCAACAGCAATGCTGTGCTTTATTAGCTTCTCATCAGCATCGTTTTCCCTAAGCACCTTCAGACATTCTTCCCTTGTCAATAATTTAACATTTTTTCCCCTTGGCGATGGAACGACGCGCATTATTCCAGGGAATTTTTTCTCAAGCTCTTTCCCTCCATAGTATCTATCAAGAAATATTGATAGTGCAGCTACCTCACTGTGCGGTTGATTTGTTACAGCCACATTAAAATCTGCCTTTGCATATACTTCTCCAGGAACCTTTTCAGCACCCACTATAACAAGAATATCCCTGTCCCTAGGGATATCATTAATGATTTTCTGTATGGGGATTCCATACATTGTTAAATGAACTTTTATCCCGGGGAATTCATTAATCATTTTTTTCCAATTGATTCCAGATATTATTTCAAAACTACCGCCAAAACGTGATGAAATGTCATTTACAGTATTTTCAAGTTCCCCATCCCTTGTAGACACATAAATTCCATCTGCACCAAAAGCCCTTGCAACAAGGCATACATGTGTGGTGATCCTCTTATCCCTCTGCGGTCTGTGACCCAGTCTCAGAACATATACCTTGGGACACATCCATTCCACCGTCAGAGCCTGTCCATTGGCGGCTTTTCAATCTTTTTTTCCTTAATTTCCATTTTTTCAACCGGGCGTGATTCCCTTACGCCAAGAGAAAGAAAGAGGAAAAATATGGAAAAGAATGTAATCACGGAAAGTACCACCGATGCAAGTACCATTAATGCAACTGAAGGATCGAAGATTTTTTCACCAAAGAAGAAGAAAATTATGAATCCAGTGAGAACTATCAATATTCCGGATATGAAACTTGATATTGTACCCGTTATTCTAGCATACCTAGGTAGAAAAATAACGAATGATGCAAATGCTGATGTGATTACGGGCAATAAAAATCCATAGAGGGGTATTCCATATCTATAGATTAGATATAATGATACCGCTGTAATTCCTATCAATATTCCTGAAACAAGACCAAGAATGCCGCCGCCTATTCTTGAAAAGTATTCGGTTACTTTCATAACTCCACCTTCTCAAGATCATGTCCCCTTATATCAAACTTCATACTCCTTTTTATTATACCCTTCAAGAATGGCAAAGATACATTCAAAGCAGCCTGAACATCACCCAGGTAAATGGATTTCCTTTCCCCCATAATCTTTAGTATCTCTTCCTCGTATTTATTGATTTCTTCATCACTCATGGTGGCAATCCTTATTATTTCAGGCAATTCTATTATGGGCATTGTTATATTTATCTGTACAGTATCGTAATAGTCCCTGTAAGATTTTGTCCTCTCACCTGTTTCCTTGAGAACCCACTGGCTTTCAACAAGCTTTATTTTTTCAAGATAGAATAGAGCCCTTTTACCTTCCTCTCCATACTTCTTTACTATCTCTTCCATTGTGGTCCAGTTGTTTATAAGTTCTAGGAAAACATCCTTTTTTACTTCAGTATCCGAGGTATGAAAAATTGCCACCATATCAGAACTATCATTAATCCCCTTTATTCTTGCCATATTGATCCCTTACCTATATGCAAACCTTAAATATATATTTTGAGATTTTTTTTACCATATGTTTAGTTGCGAGATAAAAATTAAGGCAAAAAATGCTGAAAAAATAATGAAAACTCTTGAGATAGAGAATAGGGGATACGTTGAAACATCATTTTACAATGATATCATAATATTTAGAATAGAATCTAACAATTTTAAGAGTTTTCAGAGGACCCTGGATGATCTCCTGGAGGCACTTTCACTATCAATGAAAATCATTGAAGAATAATTTTTATATTTCCTTATCTTTTTTATTTTTATGGAATTGATCAGGGTAGGTAAGGTAAAGAAAGTATATGCAATTAACGATAAAGAACTGCTCTTTGAATTCACCAATAACATATCAGTTTTCGATAAGGTGATACCTTCGGAGATACCTGACAAGGGTGCTTCTCTATGCAGGACCTCAGCACACTGGTTCCAGGTGGCCGAAGGAATGGGTATAAACACGCATTTCATATATCTGGAAGCATCAAACAAAATGAGGGTGAAGAGATTTTCAATAGTACCGAAGGCGGAGAAAAATATGAAGAATTATTTGATACCCCTGGAATTCATTACGAGATACTATGTGGCGGGATCGCTCTTTGACAGGCTCAAGGAAGGAAAAATATCCATGGCAGAAGTGGGTATTAAAAACCTAAAGTATGGAGAACCTTTGGGATCACCATTCTTCGAGGTAACAACAAAATTTGAGGAGCATGATAGAAACCTGAGCATAAATGAGGCACTGGAGATTTCAGGTTTAGAAAAAAATGAGCTTGATGAGATCAGGGAAATAATACTAAAGATTGATGAAAGAATAAATAATGATGTATTGAAAAGGGGCCTTATCCATGTGGATGGTAAAAAGGAACTTGCCCTGGGAAATGAAAGGGAACCATATCTTGTGGATACATTTGGCACAGCTGATGAGGACAGGTTTTGGGATCTGGGTGAATATAAAAAGGGTAATTTTGTTGAACTTAGCAAGGAATTTGTGAGACAGTATTACAGGAAAATAGGATACCATGAAAAACTTATGGAGGCCAGGGAAAAGGGTTTGGAGGAACCACCCATACCACCATTACCAAATGATATGATAGAAAAAACTAGCGAACTCTACAGGGAACTATATGAAAAAATAACAGGAAAAAAATGGATAGAAAAAATTTAAAAAAATTTTATTTCCTCTTTCTTAGAACGAATGCAAGTGCACCAACTATGACTACCACCACTACCACTGCAGCTATTGCAAGTGGAAGTACATTTGAAGGTGCTGTGGGTGAAATCACTATCGTATCACCTGATGCTGTTGCATAGCCCGGTGTTGTGATTGTACTGGAAGGATCGTAAACTACCTTTAGCGTATAGTTACCGTTCAATCCAGGAAACATATTGTTTGAAATTGTCCAGTTCGCATTGAATAGAATATACTTGGATGCGTTGTAGTAGAATGTTGTTGTATTTGTGGATGGATTATAGGTCCTCTGCCATGTGGATAGTGACTTTGAAAACATTGTATAGTTAAGCGTTGAAACATTGTTCATTTCCTGATATTTATTTTGGAATGTATTCTCGAACATTGCATCCCATGGTCCTTCCATTAGATTCAGATCATATTCGTTTCCGTCATGTGCTACCTTGAAGCTTCCCTTTACCTGGAATGCCCTCCATGAAAGATTCACCTTTGTTTCGCTCTTTGTTTTGTTGAATATGCCTGTTACCCAGAGATTTATTGTAACGAGCTTTGTCAATACCAATGTTGTTGCATTAGCATTCATCACCACATTGTACATTACGCTCATGTTTTCCACTGATATGTTATGGTACCTAGATTTGAGCCATCCCTCCATGAAGGATATTGCCCAATCGGATGGATGTGTGAAATTTGCGGTGAAAGAATATGTGTAGGATGTGCCGTTCAATTTATTAGAAAAGAACCCACCTGCAGGATATGTGAATACCAGGGATGCTTCTGAGTTCAGCTTTACATTTGCAAGACCCTTGTCAGGATAAACAGTTACATTCAGATAGCTGGCTGAAGCTGCTGGCAGTGCTAGTGAAAGCAGGAATATGGATACCAGACCTATCACTAATATATTTTTCATATTTTTTAATAACACGGATACCAATTTAAATATTTTGGTACAAATTTTTTTGATTCATTAATAGCATTGCATCACCAAAGCTGTAGAATCTATATTTTTTCTCAACTGCTATCCTGTAGGCCTCCATTACCCTTTCATAGCCACCGTAAGCAGTCACAAGCATCAATAATGATGATCTGGGTATATGGAAATTTGTTATAAGACCATCCGTTCTGAATTTGAAATTGTATGGTTCCCTTATGAAAAGTTCAGTTTCTGCGAATCCTGGAACAAGCTTACCATCCACCGTGGATGATTCAAGTGCCCTTATTACTGTTGTTCCCACGGCAAATATTCTCCCATCCACATTATTGAGCAGGTCTGCAGTGTCCTCTGGTATTGTATAATATTCCCTGTGAAGCCTATTCTTTTCCAGTTCTTCATTCCCTATCTCTTTGAATGTTGCATATGAAATGTGAAGTGTTATATATGCAAATTTTACACCCTTTTCCCTTAATTCATTAAGTAATCTTTCTGTGAAATGTAAACCTGCCGTCGGAGCTGCTATCGATCCGTCAACACTTGCATAAACAGTCTGATACCTTTCCGTATTATCCAGTTTTTCCTTTATATATGGTGGAAGGGGCATTACACCGTATTTTTCAACGATTTCCATCACAGGTACCTGAAAGATTATTTTTGCTATACCCTCCTCCTTTTCCACCACTTTACCTGAATATTCACCCACGATTATTTCAGTTCCCACCTTGATATTTTTCCCTCTAACAAGAAATTTTGATTCTGAAGGTGAGAGGAGAAGAAGCTCAACCCTCCCACCTGTTACTTTTTTACCATGGATCCTTGCCTTAATCACCCTAGAATTGTTAAAGACAAGAATATCACCTTTATCTAGATATTCCTTTATTTCGTAGAAATGCCTGTGCTCTATATTTCTGCCCACTATCATTAGCCTTGAGTTATCCCTAGGTTCCACCGGTTTCTGGGCTATGAGCTCCCTGGGCAGGTAGTAATCATATTTTTCTATCTCCATTTTGTTGCATTTATTCCATTTCATTATTTTAAATTTTCAGGAAAATATTGATCAATAAAGGATAAAATATTTATATCGATCAATTATTAAAGTAATATGGATGGCATAATACTTTCGGGGGGTTTTGCAAGAAGGTTGGTACCAATTTCAGAGTTTATTCCTAAACCACTTCTACCACTTGGGGGAAAGCCTATTCTGGATCATATAGTGGAAAAATTGATTTCTATAAATGTTAAAAAAATATATCTCTCCGTGAATAAAAAATTCGCCGATCAATTCCAGTATTATATTTCATTGAGAAAAAACATTGATATGGATCTCATCGTTGAACCAACACTTGCAGAAGAAGAGAAGTTCGGGGCTATAAGGGGACTTTCCTACGCATTCCAGCATGTTAAGAGCGATAGTTACGTAACTATTTCGATTTTAATCTTGACATTCTAAAAAATTTTTTCCTTGAAAAGAAAAAAAATGTTCTTGCCCTTTATGATGTTAAATCTTTTGAAGAGGCAAAAAAATACGGTGTTGTAAGCATTGATGATGAATTCAGAATAAAGAGTTTCAGGGAAAAGCCAAAATTCCCCGAAAGTACTTTAATAAGTACTGGAATATATATGTTCAATGATGGTATTCCACAGATTGTGGAAAAATATCTCAATGAAAAAAATAATCCAGATCAGCTCGGCCATCTTATAGAATGGATGATAAGGAGGTATACTGTCTACGGTATTCCATTCACAGGAAAATGGTACGATATAGGTACTCTGGAAATTTATAGATATATTTTCAATAATTTTAAAAATTGATTTTTACCATATTTTTTACCTGCTCTGGTAATAAATATTTACCAATGCTGTTTTAAAAAAAATTTTAGAATATCCAGGTTAATAGGTTTTCTTACCCACGATATGGAGAGGTGAAAATATGGATAAGGTGATGAAAAGGGACGGTACTGTGGTACCCTTTGACAGGAAGAAGATAACCATAGCAATTTACAAAGCGATGAAGGCAACAGGTATTGAAAATTATGACGAGGCTGACAGGCTTTCACAGTTGGTTGTAAAAAGGCTGGAGGAGGCAAATATTGAAATACCGAAGGTGGAGGAAATTCAGGATATTGTGGAAGAGGTACTTATGCTCGAAGGATACACAAATGTAGCCAAGGCCTACATACTCTACAGAGAAAGAAGGAAATTAATAAGGGAAATAAAAAAGGCTTATGGCGTAAAGGATGATCTAAAACTCTCCCTCAATGCAATAAAGGTATTGGAGGCGAGATACCTGCTAAAGAATGAAAAGGGAGATGTTATAGAAACACCAGGTGAGATGTTCGAACGTGTTGCAAAATACATTGCACTTGTTGATATTCTTTACGATGATGAAATTTACGACATAAATGCATTGCAGAAAGAATGGCCAGTGGATGATGTAAAGGAACATACTCTTACCTTCTGGGAATATGACATGATCAAGAGAGCATATTCCATTTTGAATAAGGAAGGTAGGATGAAATTGCCTTTTCCAGATGTAATAAGAATATTGAGGGAAAAAGAGAAGGAAGTGGAAAGATCCTCACTCGTTTTCTACGATCTTATGAGCAGAAGATATTTCATACCAAATTCACCCACACTTATGAACGCAAACACGGAAATTGGTCAGCTCTCTGCATGCTTTGTCATACCCGTGAACGATACAATGGAGGGCATATTCGATTCCATAAAACATGCTGCACTCATACATAAATCGGGAGGCGGTACGGGCTTCTCATTTTCACGGCTCAGGCCAAAGGGTGATATTGTTGGATCCACAAAGGGCGTTGCGTCAGGACCTCTATCTTTCATGAGGATATTCGATGTGGCCACGGATGTAATAAAGCAGGGTGGCAAAAGGCGCGGTGCAAACATGGGCATACTGCGCGTTGATCATCCTGACATTATGGAATTCATAACAAGCAAGGATTCGGAGAATAAGGTACTTACAAATTTCAACATAAGCGTTGCCGTTACTGACGAATTCATGAAGGCTCTTGAAAATAACGGCACATACTCCCTGAGAAATCCAAGAAATGGTGAGGTTGTAAGGGAAGTGGAGGCAAGGCGTATCTG
>CAYSIM010000027.1:7411-9474 GCA_964431165.1 uncultured Thermoplasmatales archaeon
TACTGGTGACCCTGGTGTAATATTCATTGATGAAATAAACAGGCACAATCCAACACCATTACTCGGTGAGATAGAAAGCACAAACCCCTGTGGTGAACAGCCTCTCCTTCCATATGAATCATGCAACCTTGGATCCATAAACCTTTCCCTCATGGTGGATGAGGATGGAACAATTAACTGGGAGAGGTTAAGGCATGTGGTAAGGGAGTCTGTTCATTTCCTTGACAACGTAATAGATGCAAATAGATTCCCCCTCCCACAGATACAGGAAATGACCAGGAAAACAAGGAAGATAGGCCTTGGCGTTATGGGATTTGCTGAAATGTTAATAAAAATGGGCATTCCATATAATTCTGAGGAGGCACTTGAAATTGCAGAAAAGGTAATGAAATTCATAAATGATGAAAGCCACAGGATGTCCCAGGAAATGGCAGAGAAGAGGGGTGTGTTTCCTGCATGGAAAGGTTCAGTATGGGAAAAGATGGGCATTAAAATAAGAAATGCTACAACAACAACGATAGCGCCAACAGGAACAATTTCCATAATAGCCGATACGAGTTCAAGCATAGAGCCGCTGTTTGCACTTTCATTCGTAAGAAACGTGCTTGATGGCGCACAGTTGCTTGAGGTAAATCCACTTTTCGAGGAATATGCAAGAAAGAAGGGATTTTACAGCGAGGAAATAATGCGTGAAATTGCAAAAACAGGCTCAATACAGCATCTTGATCTACCGGATGAGGCAAAGCGTATATTCGTCACTGCCTCGGACATAGACCCTGAATGGCATGTGAGGATGCAGGCAGCATTCCAAAAGTACACGGATAATGCGGTTAGCAAGACTATAAATATGAGGAATGAGGCAACAATAAGCGATGTGGAAAATGCGTATATACTTGCATACAGACTTAAGTGCAAGGGTATTACAGTATACAGGGATGGAAGTAAGAGCGTACAGGTACTCACCAAGGGTACGGAGAAAAAGGAAAAGAAGGAGGAGAGATCCATAGAGATGGATTTCAAGGTGAAGAATGACGGTCTCTTGCACGTTGATAGCACCTATGATTCTGCTTGTCCTACGGGTAAATGTGAATTATCATGAAATCCATACAGCTCTATCTAGATATGCAGAAGCTTGGTCTCTTGAATGAGCATTTCTATCTCCATAACAAAAAGCTTCTGGTTACGAAGATAATAAACTATGATGAAAGACATATTTCATACATTGCAGAGCTTAGCAGGTCAGATTTTGTTGATGAAAATTCCATAATTTCCAGAAAGGAGGAAATAATAAAAAGGTATTCGCTGGAGACATTCGAGATACTCTCTGTTGACAGGAGGAATAATTCCTATAGAGTACTTATAGTACAGAAACTACCTGAAATATTTTCCTATATTTATGAGAAGATGAATTATAAAGCTTTCATACTACCACCAATAATGGTTTCAAGGGAAAACATGATGGTTACTGTTATAATAAAAGATGATGCCACGGTATCCCTCCTTAAGATTCTGGATGAATTGAAAATACCCTATAAGATAATAAAGAAAACTGTGATACCCAGGGAAAAGGGTCTCACCATTAGACAGTGGGAAATAGCCATCACAGCGATAAGGCAGGGTTATTATTCCATTCCAAAAAAGGTGAAATTGAAGGATATTGCCAGAAAATTCAAAATTTCTGTACCTGCAGTTCAGAGGATCTTAAGGAGTGTGGAAATAAAGGCCATTGAAGATTTCTTCAGCCCTTTCTTTTAGAAAAATTTTTCTTCAAGCCTTCACATGGAGAATTAAATGATGCAACTGAACGGTGCAAATGTATCCTTCCTGAAGGATGAAATGGAAAAACTTTACATCGAGATCACCAGCGGATGCAACCTATCCTGCAAGATGTGCTACAGGAACTACTGGTGGGATAAGACGGGTAGTATGGATGAAAATACATTTTTTAAAATCCTGGAGGATGCAAAGAGTTTTCCGAATCTAAGGGATATACACTTTGGTGGAATAGGTGAACCGCTCACACATCCATCTTTTTTAAAATTCCTGAATTCAATACCGGGAAA
>CAYSIM010000027.1:9484-11538 GCA_964431165.1 uncultured Thermoplasmatales archaeon
TATGACATAGAGATTTCCACAAACGGAACACTCCTTAATGAAAAAATGTCAAGGGAGATTGTTAATAAAGGTGTGGCAAGGATAATATTTTCCATAGATTCACCGGAGGAACAGGGGTTTAAGGATATAAGGGGAATATCCAGCAATATAATTTACAGGAACATTTCAAGGCTGAATGAAATAAAGAGGGAGGAAAAAAGGGACAGGCCTGAACTAGAGATAGAATTCGTGGCGATGAAATCAAACATAGAAGCGCTTCCAGGCATGGTGGATGTGGCCGATTCGCTTGGTGTTTCAAAAATGCTTGTCACGCAGCTTCTGCCCATGGATGAAAGGCAGGCAGAGGAGATCACCTATATGAATGATGAGTATGCAAAATACTTTGATGATTTCCTGAGGCGTGCCATGGCCAAGAGGATCATGGTGACCGTACCCGCCTATACTTTGAGGACAGAGAGGATATGTGATTTTATGGAAAGGAAAAGCACCGTTGTGGCATGGGATGGGGAGGTAATACCCTGCTACAGGTTTCTCCATGAATATCCTGAATACATATTTGGCAGGAAAAAGATTGTAAGAAGATTCTCCTTTGGAAATATGAAGGAAAGGAGCCTGAGGGAAATTTGGGATTCCCCAGAATACAGAAAATTCAGATGGGTGGTGAAATCATCGCTCTATCCATCATGTGTTGATTGTGTATTTTCTAAAAATGGATGCAATTTCGTACTGGATACAAGGATAGATTGCGAGGGGAATTCACCCTCATGCGGAGACTGCCTATGGTCTAGGAGGCTAATTCTTTGTCCATAAAGATTTAAGTAATAAAAATGCTTAATTTTAATAAATGCCAGGAACAATAAAGAACCTTGTGGAAGATGCTTTCAAGGATTCACCTTCACAGATGAAGGTTGTGAGAAAAATGCTCTTTTATGGTCTTTCCGTTAAGGATGGAAGAATATACTGCAACGATGTTGAGGTGAATAACAAATCCCTGGCCAGGGCCTGCAATGTGGATCAGAGGGTGGTAAAATCTGTAATAGAAAAAATTTCAGACAATGAAGAACTTTCAAAAATATTTTCATCACTGGAAGCATCCATAAATTTAAAGGATGTGGCAAATGCCATTGGATTCGGTGTTCTTGAGATTTCTGCATTCAATCCAAAGGAGCCTGGAATTATTGCAGCTGTAAGTACAGTGATAGCGCAGCATGGAATCAACATAAGGCAGGCAATAGTGGAGGACCCTGAGTTCATAGAGGAACCTAGGCTTTACATAATAACAGAGGAACCCCTGCCAGGTGAGATTATACCAAAGATAAAGAATATAAAAAATGTGAAAAGCATAAAAATATTATGAGGGTACATTATACATTGTGGCATAGGATCCAAGATCAAGGAGACCGTGGCCTGAAAAGCTCATGAGTATTCTTTTCTTACCCTCTTTTTTTGCTATTTCCGCAATTTCCTTTATGACAGGTAATGCGTGTGCAGTTTCAGGTGCTGGTATGTAACCTTCCGTTCTTGCATAAAGTTCAGCATACCTGAAAATTGTTTCCTGGTCATAATCCCTTGGAGATACAACACCATTTTTCATGAGTAGACTCAGGGAAGGTGCTACACCATGGTATCTCAGTCCTCCAGAGTATATGGGTGGTGGTATGAAATCGTATCCAATGGTATACATCATGAGCTGTGGCAGTATTTTACCCGTATCCGGGAAATCGTATCTATATTCACCCTTTGTCATCTTTGGCACCTCAGAAGATCCTGCTGCTATGAACTTAGTTTCTTTATAATCCTTATAGAATGGAAAAGCAAGACCAGAATAATTCGAACCACCACCCACTACACCTATGATGTAGTCAGGTTCTATGCCATTCAATTCCAGCTGTTTTCTTGCTTCCAAACCAGCAATTGTTTTGTAAAGTATATCAGCGTTCACCACACTTCCAACATTGTACCTGCCATTGTTCTCTAGTGCATATTCCACAGCCTCACTTATTGCAATACCCAAACTGCCGTTCCTCATGCTTTCATATCTGTACAATTCCCTG
>CAYSIM010000028.1:0-4425 GCA_964431165.1 uncultured Thermoplasmatales archaeon
CAAAAGCAAAGCTTCACGAGCTTGAACTGGATGACATAGGCAATGAAATAGGGGCTGATCACTGATCACCAAGTGTTGAAAAAGAAGCCCTTTCATATTTTATAATTTTTTCCCATTTTTTCTTGCAGGAACAATCAGGTATCGACTCCAAGAAAGAAATATCCTGGGTAAAGGAAAAATCATCTATTGCCTTTATTACCAGGTCATTGCATTCTTTGCAGTTATGAGTACCCCTGTAGGTTCCGGGTGCGGTGGGAAATGAGACTACCTTTTTTAGATGTGAAGTTCTTTTCAAAACATCAACAACACTCCAGAGCCACGGTGGTCTATAAAATCCCTCTCTCCATAATTTTTCCACAAGTGTAAAACTCTGCACATTTACTGGATTAAGGGAAATTATATTCGATACATCAGAAGCAAATATTATAGAATTTATAGAATCTTCTATTGCCTGTTTTTCCGTCAAAAATGGAGGTTTGAGCAATATATATGTCTTTATTGAAAAACCAAGTTCCCTCGCAAGAATAGCTTTTTCTTTAAAGAGAGATGGAGAAAAACCTTTATTTATTGAATCCCTCAGCACATTTTCATTACTACTCTCCAGACCTATGGCAAGCATTATTTTATTTTCTTTACCTCTAAATTTTTCAAGACTTTTTCTAGTTATGAACTCCGGTCTTGTTTCTATTATTATTCTTTCTGCATCGGGAAATGAATCTATCACATTCAGTTGAGTTTCACCATCTATTTCATTTTCATCTAGGAAACTTCCAGAGTTGTAGATCTTAACTATTTTTTCGCCTGAATAGTTTTTCAAAGCATTTTCTACCTGATTCATTATGTTTTTTCCCGTTACCTTCCCCGGGTTTGTGTCAGAAAAATAACCACACATGGAACATCCTGAATGATAAAACCAGAAACAACCGTGGGTTCTAAGAACAAGCACGAAAGATTCTTCCCTACCGCCGTAGGGTTCATACTCCTTCCAAATGGCAACATAATCATCAGGTTTTTCTTCCCTTTTTGTTCGTGATCTAAGATCCTTTATCTCCTCTATCATTTGCCCACTTTTTCATAAAGTTCAAGAACTTTTTTTCTTAGTTCGTCCAAATCATGCCTCAGATTTTTTATTTCTTCTCTCTCCTTTGTTCCTTTTGCTAGGTCATTTATGGTTTTCCTTATGCTTCTTTTCACATGTGCATCCAGCTCACCAGCGAAAACACTCTCAAGTTCAGCAATTGCATCTGGAAGTCCAACATTATATATGGACTGCACAGCTGCCCTTCTCACCTGGAGATAAGGATCCCTGAGATAAACATAGATCCACGGAAGTATATCTTTCTTTCCTTCTCCTACTTTACCCATTGCAAGAACTGAAGCAGCCCTCACAAGAACGTGATTACCCATTTTTGAATGATCAAGGAGTATATCCAATGCCTTGTAATCACCCAGTTCACCAAAACCTCTCAAAACTCCCTGCCTTACTATTTCATTACAAGAAGAAATGGAAGTTCCTTTGGAAAGAATTTCATAACTTTTTTTGTGTTTTATTTTTCCCACGCTTTCAAATGCTTTGGATATTGCATAATATTTTTTTTCACATGAAATAATTTCCTCTAGAGCATTAAGAGCTCTTTCATTTCCTATGTAATTACCTAGCGCTTCTGAAAGTGCTGCCCTTATCCTCGAATCAACTGTTCTGTTACACATAATTTCTTTTTTAATTTCAAGCAATGCATTCAATGAATATTCCGTTTTCATTTTTCCAAGGGAAATTATTGCCTCCTTTCTAACACCCCAGAATTTATCGCTTAATGCAGTATCTTTTAAGATTGAGATTGCATTCCTGCCACCTTTTTTTGCAATCGCATGTATGGCTTCTATAGCTTCCATTGTTGTACCCTGCCTTATCTGGGTAATTAGCATAGAATCTGTTCTTTCAAACTTTAGTTCCTTAAGAATTGTGTTTTCAGGATCGATTGATATTGCCTCCGGAAAATCTATGTCGAATTCAAATTCCTGCACTTTTTCCTTTACCCTCACCTCTTTTATTTCCCTTCTTCCCTTAATGTAAAATCCAAATTTAATTTTGAAATTAAATACTGATGGTATTTCCCTTCCCTCCTGTTTTTGTTCTATCCTTATCTTCAATTTGCCTTTTGTATGATCGTAAGATTGTGATATTTCCAGGACAGGATGGCCCGCATGGAAAATCCACTGATCGAAAAAGAATTCCATTGATTTACCTGTTGTTTCCTTGAGTAAATTTATAAAATCAAAAGTATCTATGCTCTTACCAGCATATGTTGTCAAGTATGCATTTATGAAGGACCAGAATTTTTCATCTCCCAGTTCATCCCTTAGCATATGTAATACTCTGGAAGCTTTTTCATAGAGATGTCTGTCAAAAAGTTCTCCAGGGTATTCATAAACATTCGTTACTATTGGTCTTGCGTATTCAGATGAAAATTCATTCTTATAGTTAATTTCATCCTGGTAAAGTTCGTAAAGGAAATCATCATAACCAAGAAAATGATCAAAATAAACAGCATTCATATAGGTAGCAAAACCTTCGTTTAACCATGCATGCGACCAGTCCCTGCAAGTAATGAGATCACCAAACCACTGATGTGCAAGTTCATGAGAAACAAGTCCCTCGCTCATATAATCATTGTGTGTTTTATCATCATGGAGAGTAAATTCTGTCAATGTTGTAGCATTTATGTTTTCCATTCCTCCAAAAATAAAATCATTCACCACCACTTGTGAATATTTTTTATATGGATATGGATAACGTAGTATCCTTGAAAAATGTCTTATCATATCAGGTGTGTTTACGAAGCTTCTCAGTAAATAATTTTTCTTATCCTCTGGAACTATATATTGTAGATTTATTCCATCCACCTCATCTTCGTATACATAAAATTTTCCTGCCGCTATGGAAGTAAGGTATATTGAATGTGGAAAGTCCTCCTTCCAATGCATTATTCTTTTACCATCAATTTTCTCATCTTTCAAAAGGATACCATTGGAAATAGAATAGAACTCTTCAGGAAGAATAATTTTAATTTCTGTGGTCGTCCTCTCGTTTGGATAATCGTAACAGGGTAGCCAGTATCTTGTATCCTCATCCTCACCCTGAGACCATAACTGTACAGGCTTTTCAGGATAATATTCATCAGGTCCAATAAAAAATATACCTCTTACAGGTTTTGCAGAATATTTTATTTTAATTTTTATCTCATCACCTTTTTTTACAATTCTCCTAAATTTTATTATTAGTGATTTTCCATCGTATGTGAAACTCAATTTTTCATCATTTGAATAAACATCTTCTATTACCATTCCATATGCATCAAGCTGTATTAGTTCAAGATTATCATATATCGCTTTGAGTGTAATTTCTTCAATTGCTGAAAATTCCCTTTTTTCGAAATCGGGATAAATTTCCACGAATATATGTTCCTGTTTGAAATGCCTATCTCTCTCGTACCTCTTCCCGTAATCTGGAAAAGGAAATGGTTTGTATTCCTCCTCAAAATTATTATCCATGCAGAGGAAGAATAAAAAAAGATATTTATTCTTTATTCATTTTTTGAAGCAAATAATGTCTGGCATAAATTATAAGATCAGCCACATTTATTCCCGTTGGACATTCTGCAAGGCATCTCATACATGTATTGCAGGTAAAAATAGAATCCATGGCATCTTTTAAATCAACACCCTCATCAAAAATTGATCTGATGATGCTTACTCTGGCTCTGGGAGAATAATACTCAAGCTTTCCATGAGCATTCCAGCTAGGGCATACATATACGCAGAAACCGCATCTTATACATTTTTGGCTTTCATTTTTCAGTATTTCTGTTACTTCCATTTCACTCACCGCCATTTAAGATCTCTACTATGTCCAGAATCTTTGCATCACCGTTCATGAAGTGATTACCTACCCTGAAAAGCATAAGGCATGCAGGACAGGAAGTAACTACATTCTTTTCACCTGTTGAAAGCAGTTCCTTTAACCTTATCTGTGATTGTTTTACTGAGCCTATTGGATCCTGGTATTCCGTGGCACCGCCATCACACCTGGTCTTATCTCTATTATTTGGAGGATCAAGGACGATAAAACCTGCACTTTTCATTAAATTTCTGGGTTCTTCTGTTATTTTCCAGTGCCTGGCTAGGAAACATGGGTCATGGTATACAACCTTACCCATTTTATTATCCCTGTTCAAGGGTTTTATTACCTCCGAAATATGTTTTACCTCAATATTGAAATTTTTCACAAAGGTAGGATAGAATAATTTAAAAACAATGCCAGAAATAGGATCCATTGTAATTATCCTTTTTACACCCAATGAATCAAGATTTTCTTTAACCCTTTTAGCATGATCTGAAAATTCATCTAAGAAACCAAAGGTATGT
>CAYSIM010000028.1:4435-8340 GCA_964431165.1 uncultured Thermoplasmatales archaeon
AATCAGGTTCATCTTTGCCTAGATATGCAAAATCCACGCCATTTTTCTTAAGGAGATTTACACCCTTTACCAGAATATTATTGTAAATAGATACCCTTTCATCAACGCCCGAAGCTATTTCTCTGAGTTGCTTCAAAATGTCTGAAGAAATCCCGGCTATACTACCAAGCCTTGCCACAGGTGATTTTATAATCCTGATGAGATCCTTCATGTTTTTTTCATACCCAAGATACTTTGCCTTATCTAGCCAATTTAAGAGAGAGGAAAATTCTAGGCCATTCTTTTTTACAACATATTCAAGCATAAGTGCTGTTTCAGCATATCCCATATAGGGATACATGCCCGCATAGAAAATTGTTTCAGCCCTATTCTTTAAACCTAAATCTCTACTCCATGAAGAGAGTTCTTCGGGATCCAATCCTGCAGGGTTTCCATATCTTAGCTGTGTTTCTTTCACGAACCTGGCTATGGAAAGAATATCTTCTGCTTTATTAATCATATTTTATCACCTCAGTGCATATTTATCTGGATTCAATATGTTTTTTGGATCGAAAACCTTCTTTATTTGTTTCATAAGTTCATACACAGGCATCTGTCCCCTAACTTCAAATTGCTTGAGTAACACATCTTCCTTAAGTTTTCCTATTCCATGCTCTGCGGATACCGTCCCTCCGAGCTCTATGGCAAGCAGATTTATTTCTTGTGCTGCTTTCTCTGCCCTTTCCCATTCATCCTTGTTTTTTGGATCTGCACCTATGTTAGGGTGCAAATTTCCATCTCCAGCATGGCCAACCGTGGCAATGAAAACGTTATATTTTTTCCTGATTTTATCAACACCAAGCAAAGCTTCTTTTATCTTGGAGAGAGGGACAGCTATATCCCCATCTATAAAACCTGGATAGAGTCTTCCAGGAGCAGTAAAAGCCACTCTTCTTACATCCATTATTTTTTCCATTTCTGCCGGTGTTTCAGGTTTTATTATTTTAGCGGCATGAGATTCTTCCATTATTTTTATAACCTTTTCAGCAATGGATTCTACACCATTCTTCGGCCCATCAACATCGACAAGTACCATTCCTCCAGGCAATTCCGGATAACTGAATCCCTTGACTTTGTTTGCAGCTTCCACACCTTGCCTGTCAGCGAATTCCAGAATAAGGGGATTAATTCCTTCCCTCCTTATCCTGAATATTGCTTCTCCTGCATCATCTAATGTATTGAAAAAACCTGCTATTCTTATTATTTTTTCTGGTAATGGCATTATTTTAAGCCATGCTTTGGTGATTATTGCAAGAGTTCCTTCACTTCCCACAATTAATCCAAGAAGATCGTATCCCGCTCTATTTTTATATGTACTTTCTCCGAAGTAGGTGACTGTACCATCGGAAAGCACCACCTCTATCTTCAAGACCCAGTCTCTCATTACACCGTATCTGGCACCTCTCATTCCACCCGCATTCTCGGCAAGTGCACCACCAATGGTAGCCACTCTGGCACTTGCAGGATCTGGAGGAAAAAAGAAACCATATTTCTTGCATTCATTGTCCACATCAAGAACAGTGGCACCTACCTCCGCTTCAACCATACCATCATCAATGTTAACTTTTATATTATCCAGCGCTCTTAAATCTAGAATAATACTCCCCTTTGTGGGTGCAACAGCTCCTGTAACGCTTGAACCACTCCCCCTCGTAATAACAGGTATTGAATATTTGTATGCAATTTTCATTATCCTTGATACCTGTTCTCTCTCGGTAACATGTATAATTGCTTCCGGCAATCCTTTATGTGAATCCACGGCACCGTATTCAAAAATCCTCATATTTGCCTCATCTGTAATTACATTTTCCTCTCCAACTATCCCTTTTAACTCATCTAAAATTTTTTTATCCATAATAAAGGTAAATGAAACAAATTATTTATTTTTTTTTAAGAATAGAAAAATGTGATTATGATAAAGAAAATTTTTTAAAAATTTTTTATTTTTATGCAAAAAAATTCAATTTTTTAGTAAAAAAGCGAAAATTACTTATATTATTATTTCCTTAGTTTTTAAAGGTGAATTTATGTTTGCGCAACAATTAAACCCTTTTGGTAACCTAATAGTGACTATGTTAGTGGCTCTTGTGCCCATAATTGTTGTTCTTGGACTTCTTGCAGGACTTAGACTTTCAGCGTGGATCACGGCAATAATTTCCTCCATAGTAACTTTCTTGGTGGCACTCCTCTGGGGTGTACCTGCAGATAATCTATTCCATGCATATGTTTTTGGACTTGCAACTGGATTCTGGATAATAGACTGGATAGTGATCTGGGGTATAATTATATTGAATACACTTATAGCAAGTGGGCATTTCGATAAATTCAAGGATTGGTTAATACATTCAGCAACTAGGGATGTAAGAATACAGGCTATTCTAATTGCCTGGTCTTTTGGTGCACTGCTTGAAGGTCTTGTAGGTTTCGGTGCCCCTTGGGCATACGTTGTACCAATACTTATAAGTCTTGGAGTGGTGGATCTTGAAGCAATTAGGGTAGCAGCACTTGCTAATAATGCACCCGTTTCCTACGGTGCACTTGGAGCTCCTATATTGATGCTTGCAGCGGTAACAGGTCTTCCCCTTCTTAATTTATCAGCGAGCGTTGGAAGAATTGTTGCACTTCTAGCATTACTTCCACCCTGGGTACTGATTTACCTCGTATCAGGCAAAGAGGGATTGAAGGAGGCTTGGCCTCTGGCAATTGTTGCATCACTAAGCTATATTCTTGGACAGTTACCAGTCTCCAACTTTGTAGGTCCATATCTCCCAGATATTGTTGGTTCTCTTACATCATTTGCCATAATTCTTGCTTTCGTTCATTACTGGAAACCAAAACATCTCAGGGGATTTGGTGGAAAAATACTGGAGGAAACAGAACTTAGAAGCAGTGAGGTTAAATACACTGCAAAACAGGTAACCTGGCTTTTCACTCCATTTCTCATACTAATAGTTGTAGTAGTACTTGGAACTGGACCTTGGTCTCCCCTTCCAAAAATGGTGCTTCAAGTATTTTCAGTAAAGGCAATTTCATCAATTACACATAAAGCTATGACTGTGGCATTTTCCTTTACACCATTTGTTGGAGGTACATTTATATTCATCTCATGGTTAATAATACTAATACTTTTCAGGCCTGATATGAAGAAATTCGGAGAATCAATGAAAAAATCCTTTAATCAGCTTTGGGGTGCAATAATCACAGGAATGTTTATGGTAGCCCTGGCGAATACGTTCAATTATTCAGGTATGGCAAGTTCTCTTGCTTACTCGTTTTCCCAGGTGGGCTGGGTATTTATACTTCTTGCACCAATACTCGGATGGATAGGCGTTGCACTTTCAGGTAGTAATACCTCCTCCAACGCAATGTTTGGATATTTACAGTATTCCGTTGGAAGATTACTAGGATTTCCACCTTACTTGTTGCCTTCACTTGGATCAGTGGGAGCGGAGATTGGAAAACCCGTGGCACCGCAGACTGCAAGCGTAGGTGTATCAACATCAAAATACCTGAGGAAGGAAGGGGATGTTATCAGGCATAACATGGGCTGGACACTGTTTATGCTCTTCTATCTAATACTCATAGGAGTCCTTTATCTCCTGTTGATGCCATGGGCAATGCAATTCTAAACCCTTTTTTTATTTTTAATATTAATTCAGGGATGTTTATTTCCATAGGACAAACTTCCTTGCACCTTCCACAATGAAGGCATAGATATGAAAGATATCTAGAAATCTCGATTTTGCCTGTCAAAGCTGTCCATGGTAATCCTATTGCTGCCGTATATATGTACCCCCATACCCCATCTATTTCCTGGAATATGGGGCAGGAAAGCTGACAGGAACCACATTTAATGCAATAAAGAG
>CAYSIM010000028.1:8350-10858 GCA_964431165.1 uncultured Thermoplasmatales archaeon
CATTGTCCAATAATATAAGATGAATTTCCTTGGGACCATTATTTTCCGCCGTACCATTGATCACGTGAATATATGTTGTATTTCTGAAACCCGCATATACAGTCTGAATTATGCAAGCTTTGATAGCATCTTTTAATGTTGGATAAATTTTTTCAACTGAAGTGATGACAACAAGTTTTTCTGGTAGCACTGAAGTAAGGGCACCATTTCCCTCATTTGTAATGAAAATAACATCCCCCTCAAGTGAAAGTGCACCTATTAATCCGATATCAGCTGAAAAAAATTTTTCCCTCATAAATCTTCTAACATTGAGTACCATTGAATTAACATCATCCATTTTTTCTTCAATTACCTTTTTCAAAACTTCTCTTGCCCTTCTTTCCGTCATATTAACCGCAGGTGTCACCATATGTGCGGGTTTCCCATTTATCAGTTGGACGAGAAATTCCCCCAGATCCGTTTCATAAACATCAATGCCGATTGATTCAAGGAATTGTCTAAGTTCGATTTCTTCACCCACAAGACTCTTACTCTTAACTATTACGCTAGAATCTTTTACTATTTTTTCAATTATTTCTTTAGCCTCTTTTTCATTTCTTGCAAAATAAAAATATTTGTTCCCATTTTCAAATACTTTCCTAAAATTCTCCACATTTTCAGGTATTTTGTCAATCATAATTTTCTTGATATTTTTGATATCTTCTCTCCATAATTCTACATAAGGATGCCTCTTTATGCTTTCAATTCTATTTTTCAATTCTTCTTTCGTTGCTTCCCTTGACCCCTTTCTGAGATCTTCATCATTCAAAGCTTCTAATATGTTCTTGTGTAAATCGACAAACATAATTTCACCTCAATATTATTACATGGAACTCTTTAGGCCCATGGGAAGGTCTCACTATTTTCTTTTCAATATCACCCGTTTTACTTGGTCCCTGAATAATTTGCAATGTGCTAGGTTTTCCATTTAAATTTTTTAGGACAAAATCCAATGAATCAAAAATTGTAGGAAAGATGAGATTTGAGTAGGATATTACCAAATGAGTTTCAGGAAGAAATGCGGCCAAACTTTTTAAATAGTTTTCATCAGCAATGAGAACAGATCCTGATTCTGCTGCGATTGCGTCCGCACCTGTTATTCCTACCTTGATTTCTTTTAACATATTTTTCAAATTTTTTTCATTTTTTAATTCATCAAGAAAATATTTCTTATTTGGAAATTTTTTTAGAACATCATCAACAAAATCATCAATAGAGACAAACATAAATTCATTTAATCCAATAATCTTTTTAATTTCATCTGTTAGAGATTCCTTTGTTGTTAAATGGAAAATGCCTCCATTCTCCTCTATTGAAATCCTTAACTGTTCAATTAAATCCTTCATAATGTGAGATGAAAATAATAATTCATTAATTTTTCTCTTTCTTAGCTTAGTTTAAATCCTCTTAGAAAAATTAATTTTTTATAATTTTTAATAATTCTTATCATCCTTGTGATATTATATACTATGAATTTCAATATTGTTTCTTTTCTTGAATTAATTTTATTCATAGATTTCAGAAAATCACCAAATCTTCTTTTGATCACGGAATCTACTGTTTCTACTTTTACCCTTTCTCTGTATTCATCAGGTAATTTTCTTTTCATTTTTTACGACAATATCCCTTAGTTCTATGAATAGGTACACCTTCATTCCTTGCTGGTATTACACTCATTAAACAATATGATCTTGCAATTTGATAATTCCTTTCAGAATCTTAACCCTTATCTCCAATTATTCGTGTGCAATTCTTTATTATGCTTTCAGGAACCTTTTTTAGAACTATTGGAAAATCTATTGAATCTTTCCTAAAGTTAAGACAGATCTTATATGATAATATCATTTGATTGCCAAGTGATACAATTATTGTTGATTTCATATACCTTCTTTCCATTCCAAATTCCCGTATCCTTTTATCATAGAAATGTGATTATACTAGTGAATATCCTGTGGCATCTATTCCTAGCATTTAATTCTCAAACCTTTTCCTGATAATTAATAATGCCTTTCTAAACTCTAATTTTCATTCTTTTCATAAATTTCTGAACAATTGTATAATGAGTTATATATTCCAAAGATAATTGATCAATAATAGTAGGGTTATATTCAACCACAGCTATTAATTCACGATAGGATACATTAAAATAAATCTTAATGGCAAGCAAAACAAATAATTGCCATTTTGTATAAATTATCTTAAAGAACTTGTTGGAATACTCAGGCATGGCTCTTTTTGCAATGCTAAAAGTTAGATTAATAAATATATAAATATCGTTATTAATATTAATTATGAGGTTTTAGTCATATTTGGATATGACATAAATACAACAAAAATCTTCTTCTTTAAATATTTTTCTGAGGATTTTTATTGGACTAATACTGTAAAAAATTTAAATATTGAAATTCTTTACGTTGCAGTATGAGAAAAATATTGATGATACCAGGACCCATAGAATATGAAAACAAT
>CAYSIM010000029.1:0-10699 GCA_964431165.1 uncultured Thermoplasmatales archaeon
ATGGGATGATATAGGTGGTCTGGAGAATGTTAAACAGGAATTGATAGAGGCAGTGGAATTACCCGTAAAAAATCCTGAGAAATTCAAGAAAATGGGAATCAGACCCCCAAGGGGAATACTGCTATATGGACCCCCAGGAACTGGAAAAACACTCCTTGCAAAAGCTGTGGCCACAGAAAGTGAAATGAACTTCATCAGCATAAAAGGGCCTGAGGTACTGAGCAAATGGGTGGGAGAATCTGAGAAAGCCATAAGGGAAATATTCAGAAAGGCAAAGCAGAGCGCACCTGCTGTTGTTTTCTTGGATGAGATTGATGCAATAGCACCCAGAAGAGGTGCATATTCAGATTCAGGCGTGACCGAAAGGATCGTTAATCAATTACTAACTTCCATGGATGGCATTGAAAACATGGAAGGTATAGTGGTGATTGCATCAACAAACAGGCCTGACATAATAGATCCAGCACTTCTAAGGCCAGGAAGATTTGACAGGATGATTTACATACCTGTACCTGATAAGGAGGCAAGGCTGAAGATACTTAAGGTACATACTAGAAACATGCCACTGGACGGAGATGTTGACCTGAACAAACTGGCTGAAAGGATGGAAAACTACGTAGGAGCTGACATAGAGAACGTTTGCAGGGAAGCAGGGATGTTTGCCATAAGGGAAAATGCTGACAAGGTATCAATGAAACATTTTGAAAAGGCCCTGGAAAAGATACCACCTTCCATGACAGAGGAAAGTATAAAATACTACAATGCGATAGGTAGCATGATATCCAGAGCACCTACAAAGAGAGAAGAACTGCAATACTTCAGGTGATCTGGGGGTGAATGGATGAAAAAATTCATAACCGAGTTAAGGGGAAAAACTGTAATGTCCACGGACGGGACTATACTTGGTACAATAGATAACCTTGTGATTGATACGGAAAGCGGTAATGTACAGCATTTGCTCGTAATACCTTCAGATGATTTTCAGAACAGGAATTTTGACACGGATGCACAGGGAAGGCTAATCCTTCCCTTCAAAAACATGAAATCTGTGAAGGATGTTGTTGTTCTGGAATTAAAATAAATTCTCACTCTTTTTTTCTATACCTTAGAATAGCACCAATCCCACCGAAGCCTTTAAGGAATAATTTTCCTTCTTCACTTTCATCTGAAACAAGGAATACCTTTGCGTTGGATTGTTCCGCAAGTTTGTAATACTCATCTATAATGTCTATTTTTTCAACAACATTCATGGGTACATTGCATTTATCGCATATCTTTTCAGGTATGTTGCCTACTACTACCTCTTCTTTCCTTTCCTTACAAACGGGGCACTCCCATACTACCTTGTATTTTCTCAAGGCCTCAGATATGATCAATGTATCCACCTGTGAATTTTTCAATGCCTCAATAACATTGTTTTCACCGTAAACGGCCAGTGATCCTTCATTCTTTCTTATCTCCGAAAGAAATCTGTTTATTATTTTCTTTTCCTGTGCAATTTCCAGATCCTCTAATGTCTGGGAAGCCTTTTCCACAAGCTCTCTAAGACCATACTCATCCGTATATCCTGTGTCAAAAAGATCTATTATTTTCTTCTTCAGTTCATGGTGCAGGTAATCCTTTTCCACAAAAACTTCCTTGGTAGAACCGGGACCACCAACAAGTATTCCCTTAAGATTTTTTTCATTTAGGAAAGCCTCGTTGGCTATTTCTCCTACTTTTACGAAAAATTCGTGAGCAGCAAGTTCTATAAGCCTTTCAAACCTCCTGGAGGATTGACCACCTTGATGGTGCTTACTGGGTACCTGTGACTGTACATTCTTCACCACCTCTATCCTTACTCCCCTTAGAAAACCTATTGTGGCCTCACTCCTGTCTATAACTATAAGACCGTAAACATCCTTTTCACCCAGCATTGCGTAAAGGGGATCGAGGTAGAACTTGGAATCGCACCTGTATATCAGGGACTGAACAGGTTCTGGTGGTTCTATGATATATGTTACCATCTCTGTCTGATCTCCCCTGGTGGGTACATGACCTATGAATAGGGCAAGACCATTCTCAGGCGGCATTTTGTATACCTTCAGCCTGCTCATCATGGATTCTATGGCGCTCATCACGTTCTTTCTTGTTCCCTTACTCTTTATATTGGATGATGTGGAATACTCATCCCTTAAATATGCTATTACATCCGAAATTGGTCTCTTTGGTGGAACGTAAAGTGAAATAAGCTCGGTTCCCCTACCCTCGTACTTGGATAGTTCCTCCAGCGCCCTCTTGAAGTCGTAAATATTTTTTGTATCCATTTCTATACACATCCGAAATTTTTTTAATGTATAAAACACTTCACCTATTTAAATATGGAAGATGTTGTAGTTTCGCTTGGTGGTTCCCTAGTAAATCCCGGTGGAATAGATGAACCTTTCCTGCATAATTTTTCAGAGATGGTGAATTCACTCACCGTAAAATATAGATTCGTTATAGTTGTTGGGGGAGGAAAGCTTGCCAGGGATTACATTGAAATTGCAAGAAAAAGGGGTGAAACTGAATACAATCTGGATATGCTGGGTATAATGGCCACAAAGATCAATGCATTGCTTGTAAAATCTTTCATTAAGGGAGCAAGGTACGTTTCAGACTTCAGGGATATAACCACGGGAAATGTGGTGATGGGTGGTACCGAACCGGGGCATACAACAGATGCTGTTTCACTCTTAGCCGCAGAAATGCTAGGTGTAAAAAAGGTTATTAACGCCACCACTGTGGATGGCATTTACGACAGGGATCCTAAAATTTTTAAAGATGCTAAGCTGCTAGAATCCATAGGGTATGATGATCTGCTAAAAATGTTCTATCTCAACAGCTCAGGAGCAGGACCAAACCAAGTTCTTGATTTCCTTTCAATAAAGATAGCTGAAAGAAGTGGCATAGAGATCAGGGTGATCAACGGAAGGAATATTGAGAATTTTAGGAAAACAATCGAAGGAAATGATTTCATGGGAACAAGAGTGCATAGGAAATGATATCTACAGTTAAACTTGTATTTTTTGGCACAGGTGGATCCTGGCCAAGCATAGAAAGGAATCTGGCATCAGTAGGTTTGCAGGTAGACAGGGAGGTTCTAATTTTTGATATTGGCGAAGGCACTCAAAGGCAGATCATGCAAACAAACATAAGTTTCATGAAAATAAGTAGAATATTCATTTCACACTTCCACGGTGATCATTTCCTGGGTCTTGCAGGCCTCGTGCAGACCATGGTGTTCAATGGTAGGACAGAAACGCTTGAAATATACGGTCCCAGGGATACAATAAGACAGGTTTCAAATTTCCTCCAGCTCGGGTATTATTCACTCTCTTTTCCAGTGAAGATTGTGGAAATGAAGGATGGTGAAGAAATAGACTTCGGTGATTATGTTATAAAGGCAGTAAGAACCACCCATCCTGTTCTCAATTTTGCATATATGTTCAAGGAAAAGGACAGGAAGAGGGTTTCCCAGGAACTTATGGAAAAATATTCACTAACAAGCAGGGAAGTTGATTCAATAGTGAGAAATGGAAGCATAGAAAAGAATGGTAAGAAAATCACCCTTGACGATATTTCAGATGGAATCAGGATAGGGAGGAAGGTCGTTTACACAGGCGATACTTCACCATGCGAATGCATTGTTGATATCTCCAGGGATGCAAGCGTTCTCATACATGATGCTACGGTGGATTCTTCCCTGGAAGAAAAAGCAAACGAATATGGTCACTCATCCGCAAGGCAGGCAGCTCTCGTGGCAAGCAGAGCAAATGTTAAAAAACTTTTTCTCACCCACATTAGTCCAAGATACAGGGCAAATGAGGCAAAAATACTGGAGGAGGAGGCAATGAGCATTTTCAAAAATTCTGTTGTTGCTAGGGACCTTATGGAGTACAACATCCCTATTTGAAATCTATGACAGAAAAACCTGGTTTGTTAAGAAATTTTAATGTTACCTTGGCAGGGTCAGGAACGAAATTGTGCATTTTCTGGTAATCAGTCTGTTTCTGCCATGCAGATGCATTCAGAAGGAGCGTTCCATGGTATATTCCAGTCTTATGCACATGAATATGACCTGTGACGAATATATCAGGTATTTCCTCTATTACCATGAAATCCTCCAACATAGGGGCCAAGGGTACATTTCTGCCGTAAAATGGTGCCAGATGTCTTCTTTTAAGTATTTCCTCCATCATCTTAATTGCATTATCATATTTCATTCCCTTTATGAGATCAATAAAATCATTCAAACTGGCTCCGTGGTATATGAGTACTTTTACACCCTCTATTGATATGTAGGAAGGATTTGAAAGGAACACAACATTATCTGGAAACATTTTCCTAACGTCCTGGGGAAGTGATGGCTGTGGTTCGGATATCCTTACAAGGTCATGGTTGCCAGGTGAGAGAAATATTGTAACATCCTTCCTTATTTTTTCAAGAAAATATGATAGTTTAGAATACTGATCGTATATATCACCCAGCTCCAGATCCTTCTCCTGACCGGGGTATATGCCTATGCCATCCACGAGATCACCTGAGATTACCAGGTATTTTACCCTTTTACCACTATCACTGGAATTAAGCCATCCTATGAATCTGCTGAAGTTTTCCTCCATGAACATCCTGCTACCAACGTGAGTATCTGAAATAAAGGCAATTGCATTTTCACTTTCCACAATTTTCTCCTTTTTCTGTGCATTGTCTACGTCTGGATATATTACCTCTTTAACGTAAAATTTGCCATTCTTAACATTACCTTTTATGGCCAAAATATCATCTGGAAGTATCCTTTCTCCTATTGCATTTTCAGCATATGCTGTAATTGATCCTGATAGATCCTCTATCTCCATTATGTAACCGTACCTTGATTCCCTCACATCCATCACCATGGCAATTACTGTCACTTCCCCCTCAGATATTTTGGCAAATTCCACATCCACAGGTGATGATACAGACACCCTGGACTGCAATATCCTTTTTATTTTTGTATACCTGTCCTGAAAAAGTTTCCTGAAACTTTCGCTCTTTCCCGTACTTGCTTCGAATAAGTCCCTGCTCTTCAGAATTTCGTATCCTGTTTCCTTTTTTATCGTGTAGTTTGTCGCACCATTTTTCATTATCCTGTCCAGTTCTTCTGGTGTGGCAATTATACCGTTTTTCCAGAGCATTTCAAGAACCTTCCTCCTTTCATTCATATGATTCCAACCTCTTCTGCTTCTTCATATTTTCTATTGTTCTGGATAATCTGAATGCATATCTTATCCTTTCCGGTATGCCCTTACTTTTTTCTATTTCACTTGATTCAAGAAATACTGGATTTTTAAGCGCTTCCCTCACGCTCTCCCTTATCACCCACACGCCCATCGGTATGTTATATTCCCTTCCCACCTCCCTATAAACTATGGCACTGCCTACCCTGTCTATTTTTTTAAGGAATTCAAGTACGCCAAGCCTTGCAGCATAATATGCACCTGTCACATTTGATGCATATCCCTTCCTTCCAAAATGTGTTTCATAATCTCCTTCCCATTCCAATTCCCTTATTGGTTTTTCCTTACCGTACCAGTTTTCATACATCTCAAAGGACCAGGGTCCCGGTAGAATAAGTATGTAAAAATCATTCCAGAGGTATGAATAATGTGCATAGACGGGTGATTCTAACCTTTCGCAATGCTTCACTTCCTCAATTAAATTTTTTCCCAGTATATCATCCACTGCAGTAATTGCCCACCTAGTTGGAACAATCCTTCTCTCAATGCTTAGACCTACCATTCCTGCACTCATTAATCTTCTTGCATAATCAACAGAAATTCCGTTCCTGTAAAGATAGAAAATAGCTTCTGTGGCCCTGAAATCAGGATCATAGTAAACCTTTTCAGCTATTCTTGATGCCCTTGGCTGATCTATTAGGTCAAGCTTCCTTGCATAAATCTTTGGACCTAAGGGTATGTTTATTTTATCAAAGGAAAACATGCTATCTATTTTATAATAATCTGCATCTATGCCCATCCTAATTTCAGATATTGCTATTTCCTGTATTTTTTCAAGAAGTTTTGACTGCCTATCCACCCTCTCCACATTACCCACCCTGTAAAGTGAAAGCCTGTATGAAAGAATTTCATCCGCATTTAGAGGAAATAAATTTGTGGGTATCTCCCTCGAGGATGATAATGCGGATATCATCACCCTTGGATAACCGTAATGCCCAACGAATACATCGGGGGGTGATACGCCCCTGTAATCGTTGTATTTTTTTGGCATTAAAAGTGAATAGTCAAGATAGGGGCATCTATCTAAACCGCACAAATGCTTTATGCCCCTGCATTTTACACATAGGTCCTTATCCACAAAAAAACCAATCATTACTATGAGAAAAATTTTTCTTTAATGGAATGATGTATTTTTTATGGAAAGGTATTCAAGACAGATCATACTTGATAAATTTGGTAAGGAGAGACAGGAAATTCTGAAGAAAAAAAGTGCAATTGTTATAGGCCTGGGTGGTACAGGCGGATTGATTTCCCAGCTCCTGGTAAGGGCAGGTGTAGGTACAGTTTACATTAATGATTTCGATCATGTTTCATTATCAAATATACACAGGCAGCTACTTTATGATGAGAATGACCTGGGTAAGAAGAAGGTGGAGGTGGCAGCTAAAAAGCTCAGTTCAATGAACTCGGAAACAAGAGTAATACCCCTGGATGGTGATCTCCCACCCTCTGTACTCGAAGAATATGTTGATAAGGTTGACATTGTAATGGATGGAACAGATAATTTTGAAAAGAGATTCATCATAAATGAGATTTGCGTTAAACATGGAAAACCCTGGATCTATTCAGGGGTTCTTGCCACGTACGGTAATGTGATGCCCATAATACCTGGGAAGACTGCATGCCTTAGATGCTTGATGAAGGAAATACCAAAAAATTATGAAACAACAGCCACTAGGGGTATAATGAACTCAATACCTTCAGCAATAGCCTCTATGGCTGTATCACTTGCCTTCAGAATACTCTTCGGAGAGGAAGTGGAAAGTGCCATCTACTATTACGATGGATGGTATTTGGGAATTGAAAAAATTCCGTTGAAGAGGCAGGATGATTGCCCCACCTGTTCTTTGAAGAGGTTCGAATATTTAAAATAATTTATCAGAAAAATATTTAATACTATTAGTATTGCATCAGATTGGGGCCGGTAGATCAGTTGGTAGATCGCCTCCTTGGCATGGAGGAGGCCCGGGGTTCAAATCCCCGCCGGTCCATAATATGCGGTGGTATCATGAAAACCTATGCTGAAGCCGGGGTAAATATAGATAAAAAGGGAATTTTTTTGGAAATACTTTTAAATGAAATTAAATTTAAAAGGAGAGATTTTAAATTGGGAACGGGCATAGGTCATTATTCTTCACTAATAAGGTTCGATGGATACTATCTTTCCATCAATGCAGATGGCGTTGGAACCAAGATGATCATAGCAGATGAACTTGAAAGATGGGATACAGTTGGAATTGATGCCATAGCAATGAATGTGAACGACACAATATGCGTTGGTGCTGAACCTTTCGCATTCGTGGATTACCTGATAATAAGGGATTATAATGAGAAAAAGGCTCTGGAAATAGGCAAATCACTCAATGAAGGTGCGAAGGAATCGAATGTCACCATTGTGGGAGGGGAGACGGCGGTCATGCCTGATATGGTAAATGCCACCGATCTATCAGGAACGGCAATCGGCTTCGTAAAGGTGGGTGAGGAGATAACAGGCAAGAATATAGAAAAAAATGATGTAATAATAGGGCTGGAGAGTTCCGGCTTGCATTCAAACGGATTCACTCTTGTTAGAAAATTACTGAAGGAGAATAATATAGGTTATGAAGAAAGGATAGGTGGAAGAAAACTTTCAAACATCCTCCTTACACCCACAAGGTTGTATGTAAAACCAGTTCTGGAAATGAAAAGGAAAGTTAAAATCAATGGTATAGCCCATATAACGGGGGGCGGCCTCAGAAACCTCATAAGATTGAAAAAGAAATTATTCTTGATAGATGATCCGATAAAACCGCATAAAATCTTTGATTTTCTCATGGATCTTGGCAAGATAGAATATTCTGAAATGTATCAGACATTCAACATGGGCATGGGAATGGCTTTGATAGCCCCTGAGGAAAGTGTAGATGCCATAATTAAAATATCCTCAAAATATAATATAAAGGCTAAAGTGGTAGGCCATGTGGAGAATGGATTTGGGGTGAAGGTACCGGAATTCAATTTGTTTTATGAAAAGTACTGAGATCAACCACCCTGTAATTTATCCTTGAAAGACCTGGTGATTCACTTTCAAGTTCCTCTATCACATACTTGAAAAGATCTGATGAAACAAATATTACAGTTGAAATACCCCTATGCGCTGCCTCCTGTGATGCCCTTGTCACTCCGTATTCAAAATCTACTTTCAAACCCGCTTTCCTAATTGTGACGAGGGCAACAGCCCCTATTACACCTATCTTTTGATGTCCATCTATTATTTTCATTATTTCATTCATATTCACGTTCCTTGAGCCACCCTCCTTCGAGGAAGGTAGCCTCACCACAGTTATGCCTCCCATCTTTAAATCAAGAATGCCCTCAAGATTCTCCACGTTAAGATCCTCACCTTTTAAAGCTCCGTAACTTGCCTTTCCCCTTGACCTTGATTCTTTCTTATAAGCATGGATATATCCATCCTCCATAAATAGACCTACAATATCTTCTGCTTCTATGTTTTCACCTGCAATTGCTTCTGTACTATTTATAATCTCCATATCCTTTATAACACCTGTCACATAATTCCTCAATTCCTCTATCTTTTTATAAACAAATTCAGTGCCTGCAGGTGTAATATTCATGTTTTTATCCAGCAAACCCTCCTTAATCATGTGTTTTATATACTCCGATACTCCCTGGATTGTTATATTCACCGACTTGGCAATATCCTTTATTTTCTTTTTCCCATGCATTATTTCAATTAATATTGACATTTTTGTTATTTCGCTCTTCCTCTTTATCATGGTTGAAAATTATTTAAATACTATAATAATCTTTTCTTCTTCTGGAATTTTTACAAAACGTTCAAATTTCGGAAAAATTCATTAATACGGATAAATTATTGTAAATTCATAATATTCAATTAAAAGGTGTTTAATATGTCCTGGAAAGATGTTGAAGTAAGGGAATTGAAGGAAGGTAGCTACATAGTAATCGATGATGAACCGTGCAGGATAGTTGAATTCACCACCTCAAAGCCAGGGAAGCATGGAGAGGCAAAGGCAAGGATAGTTGCCATAGGTGTTTTTGATAACCAGAAGAGGAGTGTTGTTTATCCTGTAAAGCACAAGGTAAAAAGTCCCATAATTGATAAAAAGGTGGGGCAGATAATTTCAATAATAGGGGATATGGCCCAGATAATGGATACTAGCACATTCGAGACGTTTGAACTTCCAATTCCAGAAGAATTAAAGGGTGAATTGCAGCAGGGTCAGGAAGTACAGTACTGGGAATCCATGGGTAAAAGAAAAATAATGAAGAGCTGAAATGCCATCACTTCTAAAGTTTGCTGATGCTGAATACGATTATGATTCTTCAAAATATGTGATATTCGGTGTTCCCTTCGATGGAACAACAAGTTTTAGGCCAGGTTCAAGATTTGCACCAAACTCCATAAGGATTGCATCCAAGAATCTTGAATCATTTGTTGAGGGAAAAGGGCATTCATGATATGGGTGATCTTGAGGAAATGGGCGATGTGGAGGAAGTGGTAAAGGAGGTAAAATTTACCATTGAAAAGATCCTGGATGATGGGAAATTTCCCATTATGCTTGGTGGTGAGCATTCCATTACAGCAGGGGCGGCACTTGCCCTAAAGGAAAAGAATATTTCCATAATTTTCATAGATGCACATTCAGACTTCAGGGAAGAATATTTAGGTTTGAAATACAGCCATGCTTGTGTTGCTAGAAGATGCTTTGAAATTCTTGGTGAAAGAAGGGTATACTCCATTGGTGTCAGATCTGTATCAAAGGAGGAATATTCATCCGATGATTTTAGAAAATATGTGCATTTCTCCGCAAATGAAGTGCATTCCCTGGGGATTAAAAATGTACTGGAAAAACTAGAAAAATATATTGGGAATGATAAAATATATCTTTCAATCGATATGGATGGTATTGACCCTTCTTATGCACCCGGTGTGGCCACACCAGAACCTTTTGGTATTACTCCTTGGGATCTTAGGATTTTAATAGAAAAATTTTCAGATAGAATGGTAGGAGCAGATGTTGTTGAAATATCACCACCATTTGATAATGGTAATACTTCAATGCTTGCTGCAAAGTTAATACAGGAAATAATTTCCAGAATGCGATAATATTTTTTAAAAAAAATCTTTATCAATTTATTTTTTCTAATGCACCTTGAATACATAACTTAGGTAATTTTACTAGCAAAGTTTATATAGAAATTCGTTAATATCTAAAGTGAGGTGCACAAACATGGTAGGAATTACAGAGCTGAGAAAAGTGATTGCCAAGAAGACAAACCTTTCTGAGAGAAACGTAAAAGCTGTCCTGGACACCTTTTTCAAGGAAGTGATCGACAGGGTGAACAAGGGAGATAAGGTGGCAATAAAGCAGTTTGGA
>CAYSIM010000030.1:0-1510 GCA_964431165.1 uncultured Thermoplasmatales archaeon
TTTATTTCCACCAAAAGATCTAGAAATTCCTCTTCATGGTAAGGTGTGTACCTACCCTCCTTCCACCATTCATAAAGTTCGCTTTTTTCAACAACAAGGGTAGGATAGATCTTCAGCATATCAGGCTTGTAATCTGGATCGGAAAATATTTTTTTGAAACTCTCTAAATCCTTCTCAGGATTGCTTCCCGGCAGACCAGGCATCATGTGGTAAGCTATTTTCAGGCCTGCATCCTTGGAAAGTTTTGTGGATCTTATCACCTCATTCTGCGTATGACCCCTTTTTACAAGGGCAAGAATATCATCGAAGACCGTCTGTACACCAAGCTCAACCCTTGTTACCCCTAGTTCTAAAGCTAAATCTATCTCCCTTTCATAGAACCAGTCCGGCCTTGTTTCGAATGTTAGACCAATTATTCTGTTCTCGGATATTTCATTATAAAGTTTCGCCTCATTAATATCGAGGGAAATTAAATTGTTAGCAGCATCGTACATACCCTTGACAAATTCCCGCTGGTAGTTTTCAGGTCTTGCTGTTACTGTACCTCCCATCACTATTGCATCTATCTTCGATGTGGAATGCCCAATAGACTTTAATTGCTCTATTCTCGATTTCACCTGTTTGTATGGATCGTAATCGTTCATTATTGCCCTCAGTGCGGCAGGTTCCCTTCCCGTGTATGATTGGGCAGTGTTGTACTCAACACCACCCGGGCAGTAGACGCATTTTCCATGCGGGCAGGGGTAAGGTGATGTCATGGCTGCTATTACTGCTACGCCAGAAAGGGTCCTCGAGGGTTTTCTCATCAATATGGCGGAATATTTTTCCCTCAATTCAGAGGGAATTTGTGCAATTATTTCGCTGTTTTTAGGTATTGGTACATGGTTAATCTTTGCCAATCTTATCTTGTACTTTTCAAAATCCTCCCTATCCTTTATTTCACCGTTGATTATTGATTCTGCAATTTTTTTCTCTATCTCCATCATTTTCCTTTTTCTTAATATCCCAATATTAATAAAATTTATTACTCACTTATAATTGGCTATAATTTATTTTAAGATATTTTTGCAATAATAATTTATTACGTGCATAAATGAAAGATTTTAATTAAAAAATCTAATAAAGGAAAAATATATAATCCAATAATCTTTTACGTTGAAATACTATGTATATGCTGCTCGATTATGAAGATGTAATCAGGATACCCCCACATATGCTTGGTGAGGATCCTGATAAGGTGATAAAGGAACTCACATACCAGAAACTGGAAGGTAAGGTGAAATCTTTCGATAAAAGCGAGGTACCAGATCCGCAGGAGAGGAAATTCATAATAATTGCTGTTCTGGATGTAAAAAGAAAAGGAGAGGGTAGAATAATACCTGGGGATGGAGGTGTATATCAAAAAGTGGAGTACAGGGCAGTTGTATTCCATCCTGAAATGCAGGAAGTTGTGGAGGGCACAGTTTCAGATATAACAAACTTCGGCGCATTCATAAATTTTGGTGTACTG
>CAYSIM010000030.1:1520-2482 GCA_964431165.1 uncultured Thermoplasmatales archaeon
TCCATATTAGCCAGGTAATGGACGATAGGTTTGACATAGATCTTGAAGGTAAGAGACTCATAGGTAAGGAAAGTAAAAAGGAGCTAAGGGTAAGGGATAAGGTAAGGGTGAGGATAGTTTCACTTTCCCTGAATGATGAAAATTTGTCCGCAAGTAAAATAGGGCTGACCATGAGGCAGCCCGGGCTTGGAAAACTGGAGGATTTTAAGAATGAAGGAGCTTAGGGCTTGTAGGAAATGCGGTAAAATTACAAAGGAATTGAAATGTCCAGAATGTGGTGGCGAAACTACCTTGGAATGGGATGGTTATATTTATATAATAAAACCGGAACTATCTCTGCTTGCAAAGAAAATAGGAAAGGAAAAGGAAGGGGAGTATGCAATTAAAACAAGGTGAGAGATTAAAGCTCCCCTTAGAACTCAGGGAAGAATTGTCCAGGCCTGCAGGGGATGTTTTTACTGGGGAGGAGATATTAAAAAAAATAACAGGAGTTGATAAAATTATTTCCGTTGGCGATGAAACCACAATGACGCTATTAAAGGCTGGAATAAGACCTTTACTTTCAATCTTTGATCTAAAATCAAAGAGGATGAAGATAGGTGATGAAATACTCAAGAATTTTAAAAATAGGCTTATAATAAAAAATCCACAGGGTTACATTACATATGACCTTTTTAAAGGTATAAAATATGCCCTTGAAAATTGCATAGAGGCCATCCAGGTAGTGGGTGAAGAGGATCTTGCTTCCCTGGTCTGCATATATTTGGCGGAGGAAGGCGCTATTATTATATACGGGATACCAAATATGGGTCTTGCACTGTTGAAAGTGGAAAAAAATATTAAGGAAAGAGTAGAGAAAATAATGGAAAAGATGGTGGTGGAATATGGATCTTGAGATATTAAACAAGAGGGAAAATACTCTATTGCACAGGATAGAGGTTGAATTCATTGTAAAACACCCA
>CAYSIM010000030.1:2520-10561 GCA_964431165.1 uncultured Thermoplasmatales archaeon
AAAACACCCTCAAGGAATGAGGTGAGGACTCTGATAGGAAAAAATTTCGGGGCGGAGGTAGAGAGGGTAATAATAGATAGAATAAGAACAACGTTCGGTAAGCAGCTGGTGAAGGGTTACTGCAAAATCTACGAAAATGTAGACTACGCAAAGAAAATAGAACCCGATTTTATACTCATAAGGCATGGATTAAAGGAGAAAAAGGGTGAATGAGGATGCAGAAAAGGGAACTTTATGAAATAAAGGATGGTAAATTAATAAGGAAAAGAAAAAGCTGCCCTAAGTGCGGACCTGGAGTCTTTTTAGCCGAGCATACGGACAGATACACATGCGGAAAATGCGGTTACACAGAATTTAAAAAGAAATAAATATTACATTACTCGGGGTCCGTAGTGTAGTTAGGAGAGCATAGGGGCTTCCGGAGCCCCAGGCTCGGGTTCGAATCCCGACGGGCCCGTTAATATTTATAAAGGGGCTTTTAATAATATTAAATTTCAAAATAATTGGTGAAAAATTTCATCTCACCATAATAATGATTGTAATTGCCATCATTTTTATTCCTGCATATTTTTTTATTGTAAGAAAAAATTTTAAATCTGCTAATATTCAATAAAATGATGGAATACAAAGAATTTGGGAAAACGGATCTTAAGGTATCCAAAGTGGGTATGGGAACTTGGCAGGCCTCTTTGAAAGGTTGGGGCACAGATTATACGAGAGAATCTATAATAGGTGCAATCAGGGAATCATTCGATAACGGAATAAATTTTTTTGATACCGCAGAAATTTATGGGGAAGGTCTTTCTGAAAAAATACTCTCCGAAGCACTTTCTATATACCGCAGGGATGATTATATCATAGCAACAAAGATTGCACCATTTAACCTGAATAATCCATGGAAGTCCCTTGAGAATAGTATAAAAAGGCTGAATGCTAAATACATAGATCTCTACCAGGTCCACTGGCCACCTAGCATTTATAGTAACATGGAGAAATTATTTTCACCGTTAAAAGAAATGGTAAAGAGTGGAAAGGTAAGGTACATAGGTGTGAGCAATTTTAATCAAGGTTTACTTGAAAAATTGGATGAAAAGGGATTTGAAATAGTTTCAAATCAGGTAAATTATAGCATTCTAAGAGAAAATTCCATGAAGGACCTTGTGAAATATATGAAAATGAATAGAATAGAGCTAATAGCATATTCGCCCCTTGAAATGGGAGCTCTCACTGGGAAATATGGTAGGCAGAGAAAGCCTAATGGTTATATGAGGAAAACAAATGCCATTTTCAAGGATATAGAAAAGCTTGAAAAGTTGAATCAATTCCTTCTAGAAAAAGCAAAAAAGCATAACTGTACAGTATCACAGCTTTCACTTGCATACGTAATCTCAAAAGGGCATCTCCCAATACCGGGGGCAAAGAACAGGAAACAGGCAAAGGAGAACGCAGAGGCATATCAGGTTAAGCTAGCGGATGATGAAATAATGGAAATGGAAAAATTTGTTGGTGGATTGTACACGAAAAATAGGAATTTTTTTACCAATATCAGGTATGTACCATCTTTCCTATTGAAAATAATTTTCCCATTTTTTATATAATCATAAGCACATTTTTATTACTGTTGAAAAATTTTTCAAATAATTCTCTATTCTACAAAAATTTAAATTTATTTTCAAGTTTAAAGATGATGGATGATTGAAATAGAAAACCTGAAAAAGGTATTTGAAGGTAATACTGCCATTGAAAATATCAATCTTAAGATAGGCAGTGGCGAAATTTTCGTCCTGCTTGGACCAAATGGTGCTGGAAAAACAACAACGATAAGGATTCTCACGTGCATACTCAGTCCCACTTACGGTAATGCTTACATAGATGGTATGAGCATTTTAGAAGAGAAAAAAAAGATAAGAAAAATAAGCGGAATTCTTACGGAAAACCCGGGTTTCTATGAAAGGTTCGATGCAATGGAAAACCTCAGGTTTTTTTCATCACTTTATAGAATGGATAAGAATGAAATAGAGGTAAAGATAGAAGAATACTTGAAAATGTTTGATCTCTGGGAAAGAAGGAATGAACCGGTTGGAAATTTTTCCAGAGGGATGAAGCAAAAGCTTGCGCTTATTAGGGCCCTTATACATGATCCCCAGTACATATATCTCGATGAACCCACCGCTTCTCTGGATCCTGAGACATCCAAGGTGGTGAGGGATTTCATAAAAAAATTGAAAGGAGAGGGTAAGACAATCATACTTAACACACATAATCTGGGTGAAGCTGAGTACCTGGCCGACCATATAGCCATCCTTAGAACAAAGATACTGGCGGTGGGCACACCCGAAGAGTTGAGGAGAAGGATATTTGGCAAAAGGTTAGTTGTTGAATTTTCAGGGGATGAAAAATATATGCGGAGTGCACTTGATTCCCTTGGACTTATCTATACCATTGAGAATAACAGGGCCTTTATCTACGATCCAAAGGTAAAGAATTCACAGATAGTTGAAAAAATTGTTAATTCCGGGGTCGGAGTGGATTATGTTTACGATGAATCGCACAACCTGGAAGAAATATACCTTGAGCTGGTGAAGAACAATGGATAAAAAGGTAATAATGGCGATCTACAGGAAGGACCTTAAAGAAATACTTTCTCTTACCACAGTCAAATACTCTTTCATCTTCTTCCCTCTCATTTTCCTCTTCATTCTCCTCGTGGTACTCTATTTCACATACATCAATATAATTTCTACTGGTAGTGTTCCTTCAGGGATGGACAGGTTATCCATGTTCGGTTATGTGGCGACAAATTACCTCATATTTTTCGGCATAATACCACTTTCACTTGCTTCCACAATATCATCATACAGTATCATAGGTGAAAAGACACAGAGGACCATAGAGCCAATCCTAGCAGCACCCGTGGACGATACCGATATATTCCTCGGGAAACTTCTAGCACCATTCATTCCAACAATAGTTACCACTTACGTAGTCCTTGCATTTTACACGTTCTTTGCAGATTATCTCTCCTACAGGCTAGGGGGATTGATCTTTCCAAGCATGGCCTGGTATGCAATCACTCTGCTCTTCATACCTTTCTCCACTGTGTTGATGATACTCCTTACACTGATGTTTTCCTCCAGGGCCATGGATCCAAGATCCGCACAGCAGTTTTCAGCCATAATTTTAGTTCCTCTCTTAGTGGTGTTCATATTCGGTATTCTGGTATATACGCTTACCTCTTTTCTAATAATAGTGATGAGCTTACTTGTAATTCTATTCGATGGAATAATGTTTAAGGTGGCAATTAAACTGTTTGACAGGGAAATGATAGTAACGAGGTGGAGATGATGTTCCTATCAGTTTTCGGACATTTTAACCTTGATTTTATAATAAAGGTGAGGAATATACCCGTTGAAGGTTCTGTACCCGTGGAAAGTACTCTTAGCAGGGCTGGTGGAACCGGTAGAAACATAGCACTCATTGCAGCACTCCTTGGTGTTGATGTTGAACTCTTTTCCAGGATAGGGGATTCCTTTCCCATCAATTATGTGGATGAACTGAAAAAAAATGGCGTGTCCATAAGGAATTTAAAAATTCTGAAAAATTATGGAATCACCCCTGTATGTTTCATAGTAAGTGATATAGAGAAACAACTGGCATTCATAGATCAGGGCCCAATGGGGAAAATATATGAATATGAAAATTTACCTGAGGGTGAATGGGTTCATTTTTCCACGGGCATACCAGAGGAGTACATAAAGATAAAGGAAAAAATATCGTCAAGGATCGCATTCGATCCAGGTCAGGAAATACACTATAGATACAACAGAAGGAATTTTGAAGAAATGATTTCTGGAACGGAAATATTCTTCGCCAACACAATTGAATTTCAGAAGGCTGCCCAGTTAATGGATAAAAACGAAATGCTAAAAAGGACAGAGAATATAATTATCACCAGAGGAAGCGATGGTTGTACGTTAATAACAAAAAAAGAAAAAATTGATCTTCCTGCCTACAGGGTCTCTCCTAAGGAAACAGTTGGTGCAGGTGATTCTTTCAGGGCAGGTTTCTATGCAGGCATGAAAATGAATATGAGCGTTGCCGATTCTTGCAGACTTGGCATGAAGGTTGCCTCCATAGTGGTTTCATTGGGTGGAATACCTGAGAAATTTCCCCCAATTCAGGAAATTGTCAGATCTCTTTAAGTAAGGATTCCAACAAATTTTTATATTCATTAAAATTTTTTTCTGCAGTTCCCCTTTCATTTGCCTCTGAGTATATTCTTATTAAGGGTTCAGTTCCTGAGGGTCTAATAAGTACCCATGCACCCTCCTCTATCACCTTCACACCATCAATCCTGATTACATTCTTTCCTTCAAACAGTTTGGATATTTTTTCCATCAACACGCCTATTTTTCCTTTTTCCACTTTTATGCTGCCTTTCACATTGTAATATTCCGGTAATTCTTTGATTTTATCCGTAAGGGAAATACCTTCCAAGGAAAGTATTTCAAGCATTTTTGCCATCGCCATTGCACCATCCCTGCAATACTGCATTTCGGGAAAAATGAAACCTCCGTTGTCCTCGCCACCAAACAATGCTCCTGTTTCTATCATCTTTCTAGCCACAATGGGCGCCCCCACCCTCGTATAGATCACCCTGGATCCATACTTTTTAGCGATTTCCTCCACAGCCAAAGTGGCGCTAACAGGTACAACAACCACACCCTTTTTTCTCTTTACCTTTTCAAGCGTGAATATGGCGAGAATTTTATCACCCTGTACAAATTTACCCTCTTCGTCAACGAACATTACCCTATCACCATCGCCATCATGGGCAATTCCCATGTCGTAATTATTTTTAACAATCTTCATTAGCATCCCAAGATTTTCCTCCTTTGGTTCAGGCTTGTGGGAGGGGAATGAGCCATCGGGCTGGCAGTTTAGGGTATCAAAATCTACATCCATTCCCTTGAGAACCTCAGGGGAAGTTGAAAAAGATGCTCCATTAGCGCAATCAAGTAGCACATGCATTCTTTTTTTCCTTTCCATCCTTACAAGGGAAAGTACCCTCGATACGTAATCTTTCCTTATTTCCATAGAGCTGTATGTTCCGGGATACCCGAAACCCGAATATTTTTTATTTATGAATATCTCCTCAATTGCATTTTCAGAATTTTCATCAAGTTCTGTTCCATCACCAGAAATCACCTTTATGCCGTTATATTCAGGTGGATTATGACTGGCAGTTATCATTATGCCAAGATCGGCATATCTCTGGGTTGCAAGCTGCAGAGCAGGTGTTGGCACTACTCCAACATCTATTATACTGTGTCCCATAGAAATCAATGCTCCAGTGAGTATATCCTTTATGTATTCCCCCGAAGATCTTGTGTCCATACCCACAATTATTCTTGATCTTTCATGTGCCCATGTACCTATAGCCATAGATACCTGGGTGATGAAGACAGGAGATAGATCTGAATTTACCTTACCTCTTATTCCGTTCGTGCCGAAAAGTCCCCCTCTAGATGCCATATGAACATAAATATTAATTAAAAATAAATTATTTTCGCCAAAAAAAATTGTACCAAAATACTTATTAAATAAATAAAAAATTTATGATTCTATGAAAATTATTACGTTTTTGATAGCATTTTTAATGCTTTCGGTAGCAGCTTCATTTTCCAGCAACACAAGTATAAATGCTGTACAAACAAGCTATGTATCCACACAGGTAAATATGGAGAATATGACTCTCTACCTGAAGAATGATACAATAACACATACAGTTAATGGCATTCATACCACTTATATTTTCAATACAACGATGGGTAACAGAGGAACGGTGGATTCCGGTACACAATCTATCATAGAGGACTGGTACCTGACACCAGCGCTGGCGGGTAATTATTCCCTGAACAATACCACGGCCTACTTCTGGATATTCATAAGATTCTACGGTACGGACAATAATCCCAATTTATATGTTACACTCTACGATGTGAATTCCACAGGTTCTCAGGTTCAGATAGGTGCGGGAAGCACGCATCCAATACTTGCATCAACAATAGAATCCTACACTGTTCCTGTAGCACTGAATTATGTTGTTCCAGCCAATCACACTATCCATATACATTTTGTTCTCAGCGGCGGTGCATCTACACAGTACTGGGTTTATTATGGAAATAGCACCTATGCAAGTGGAATATCTTTCAATACCTTTTCCCACCTCACAATTAAGAATATAGAGACCTTGAACTACAACGGAACACCAGTTATAGGATTTCTTGAGAAGTGGAGCAACAAGACCATGTACATAAACGCGATCCTGAAGGATCCCCTGGGTGGCTACGATATAAAAAACGTTTCCCTTAGGATATTGAAACCGGATAAAAGCCAACTACTGGATCAGCCCATGGTAAAAATATCTGGTACACCCACATCCCTGCTCTCCATCTACCAGTTCACAATGAACTATTCATCCCTCCCTGAAGGTAATTATACCATAATTGTTTATGCGCTTGATAACAATGGTTATTATTATTACCTGCAGAACTTCAAGTATGATGGATATCTTCAGGTGGGCTATTCATATTTCTGGATTGGTCTTCCAGTGAGCATTTACATACATCTTTACGATACACTTGGTGAACCCCTTAAATTCTCATTGGTTTCCCTTGAGCTGAACAATGCTAGTTATTCCAACACAACAAATAATTCAGGATTTACAAAGATAGATCTTTTTACTGGTACCTATACTGTCCATATATCTTGGAATGGAACAAATCTGCCAGAGATTGTTAAAGTATATTACAACAGAACTTACTATACCATTGGAAATACGGTGAATGTAAAGGGAAATGAAACTGTAAATATAACGGCCGATGTTGGTATACTTGCATTCAGGGTGCTAAATTCCATAGGTGGCATGGTACCCAATGCATTACTATATGTTACCTATCCAAATAATTATGAAAAGATATATAACACAGGAGAAAGTGGTAATGTGAATATTGGGGTTTCAGCGGGCGGCATCTACAGAATAAAGGTATATTATATGGACCAGCTAGTTGCAAACAGTACATATTCAGTAGATTTTATTTCATCTGGAAGCAGCATTACACAGAATGTTATCACAGAGGTTTATCAATTGACCCTGCAGGCGGTTGATGCCAAGAATTTCCCTGTTCAAGGTGAGCAAATTTATGTAAGCAATGCTTATGGGCAGTTGCTTAATACGACAAATTTCAATGGAAACGCTACATTCATACTTCCAAAGGGAGAATATGATCTCAAATCCTACTATATGGGTGTTCTTGTCAATTCTTCAAAAATTGTCGTCGATGGAAATATCAACTTAGAGGTGAATTCCAGCATATTTTACATCTCCCTCATGGTGCAGGATTCAAAGGGTATACCTGTCAGTGATGCTTACATACAATTAACTGGCGAAAATGGACTAACATTCTTTTCCACTACTTCATCATCACCATCATTATTTAAGTTACCCTTGGGGACTTACAATCTTAAGGTGACTTGGGAAGGTGTGAACGTGAATACTTCCACTGTATTAGCAAATATGAACGAAAATATAACAGTAAATTCATCCATATATTATCTCCATGTGGATGTTGTGGGAAATGATAACAGGACCATAGGCCATGGTTGGATAGTAGTTGAAATGAACGGTACATTGATGGCCTATTCAAATAGCACAAACACTACCTTTAGACTTCCAGCGGGTAATTATCAAATAAGGGCAAACATAGATGAAATTTACCTTCTCACCCCTGTGAACATGGGTACGGAGTTGAATTATACACTTACAAATAATACAAGCATAAAGGTGGAAATAAGAGGATATCCTGTGCCATTCTATACAACCTATCTCTTTTATCTAATAATAATCGTGATAATATTTGCCTTGATAATTGCATATATCGCTTTGAAACTTTCAGGTGGTAAAAGGAAGGGTGGATTGAAGCCATGGGAAGGTCCACCTAAAAGTTAAAAATATTTTTCAATTTTTTAATTTTTTTAT
>CAYSIM010000031.1:0-4522 GCA_964431165.1 uncultured Thermoplasmatales archaeon
CTATCCTACCCTTGTTGTTGAAAAAAGCGAACTTTATGAATGGTGGAAGGAGGGCAGGTACACACCTTACCATGAAGAGGAATTTCTAGATCTTTTGGTGGAAATAAAAAAGATTGTGCCAAAATGGGTAAGGATACAAAGGGTTGATAGGGATATTCCCGCACCATTGATAGTGGATGGAATAAAGAGGAGTGACATAAGGGAACTGGCATACAGAAAATTGAAGGAGATGGGATTGCACTGTTCCTGCATAAGATGCAGGGAGATAGGAAGGAAGATGGAGAGGGGCGAAATTAAAGATAAAGCGAAAATAGAGCTTATCAGGCAGGATTATGAAGCATCTGAAGGAAAGGAAATATTCCTCTCCTTCGATGATATTAACAACGATGCAATAATTGGTTACCTTAGATTAAGAATACCCTCGAAAGATGCGCATAGACCGGAGGTGAGAGATTCCTCCATGGTGAGGGAATTAAAGGTGGTAGGTCCAGAAGTGCCCGTTGATAAAAAATATTTTGGAGCCTACCAGCATTTAGGCTTCGGAAAAAAATTGATGGAAGAGGCTGAAAGGATTTCCAGGGAAGAATATGGCATGGATTACATACTTGTGAACAGCGGTGTTGGTGCGATCGAATATTACAGGAAACTGGGCTATGAAAAGTATGGTGTTTATGTAAGAAAGTTATTGCATTGAATCAAGCTCTTTTCTAGGCTTGTCTGAATCGTAAATTGCCCTTCCTATTATTAAAAAATCTGCACCGCTCTCAACTGCTTTCTTTGCATCCCCACCCTGCGCACCTATTCCAGGGGCGAGGAGCTGCATATCTGGGAATTTTTCCCTGTATAATTTTATCCTCTCCGGTCTCGTTCCTGGAACTATGAAACCCTTAACGCCTGCATCCCTGGAAATGCGTGCTATTTCCATCGCTCTAGACTGAATAAATTCAAGGGCACCGGGATGCGTCATTTCCACAACAGAAAATACCTCGCCTGGTGAAAATTCTTCCACCACCGCCTTGACAGAATCGCTACCTACGAATCCGTGAACAATGATACCGCTTGCATTATTTTCTTTAGCAATCCTTGAAATAATGGAATTTGTGTTAGGTATATCAGCTACCTTAAAATCGCAGATGATTGGTGTGAGTTTAGATAATTCCCTCACTATTGAAATTCCGGATGAAAGTACAAGGGGATAGCCTACCTTTACACCATCCACAAGATCCCCTATGTCAAGAGTGAGAAGCAATGCCCTTTCCCTTGAATCAACATCAAGTGAAATTATTACGCCACTCTTTTTCTTCATAAATCTTGTTAATTTTTTCATTGATTTTAAATTTTGTATTATTGTTTCAATTGCTTCATTATAATTGAATCGAGTATATTCACGAACTCATTCTCCCTTCCCTTCGGTATGGACCCACCTGCAGCAATATTATGGCCCCCACCATTACCGCCAACAGCCATGGCAGCTTCCTTGATAGCCTTTGAAAGATCCAGACCCCTGTCCACAAGGTTCCTTGGCGCTCTTCCAGACACCTTTATCATGCCATATTCATTCTCTGCAAAACCTATGATTGGCAATGATGGATCTGCAATCTCTGATGAAAGTACTATGGATGCGATTGTTCCTATCACTGTATCGGGTATATTGCTCCCCGCATGGAAATATTGTAAATGATCCGTCCTGCTTATGCCTATGTCCCTGAGATAGTCTATACCGTCTATTATCACCTTCCTGTGTTTCTGTAGTAGATTTACAGCCCTTTTATAATTTTCTTCCCTGTCCCCTTTAGCCACAAGGAAACCAACTTCAGCTTCACCGTACCTCCCGCATGCATTAAGTAATGTGGCAAATTCCTTAGCATCTCTCAGATATGTTCCTTCCTTTTCTTTTAGAAGGACATAAACCTCCCCTATCATCCTTGTGGCAGCAGCGCTTCCATATCCACTCTCCAGCAAAATTTTCACCAGAGAGCTCAAAATTTTTTTCTTTTCTTCGTGAGTTAAATCTATCCATCTCCTCCAGCTTTCATTTTCCTTCAGCGGTATTGATAAATTCTCAAGAAATTCCAGGGAACCCTTCTCATCACCACTTATACCTGGAAGTATGGGATCAGATACATATTCAAGCATCTTATGAACGGGCCTAGTTTCCCTACCGAAGAACCTCGCATCTATTTCCGCTTTCACAAAACCGTACTCTTCAGCCTCTTTCAATATGTATCTATTCGTCCCTGTTAATTTCAAAAATGCAATATCCTGGAGATCGCCAACTGCTCCCACTATTGCCAGAGGGCTTAGTTTAACATTTGCCGGATTCATTTCCCTGGCCACAAGATATGTTACGCCAGCACCGCTAATATCAATTCCGCCATCCTTTCCAAAGTAGTGAGGATTCAGTTGCAATATCGTGTTCTTTTCTATCTCATCGAACAATTGGGTGAGTGTTTTCCTCTTTTCCCTTGGCACGTTAACAACAAGATCGCTAGGTGAATGATGGTCCGTTATGACAACATTCATGCCGTACATCTCGTGAACCATTCCACTACCAAGATCGGTGAACCAGTAGAGATCACTCTCCTTTTTCTTTATCTCGGAAAGGCTTTCTGGATCCAGCTGTTTTAAAAAAATTACCTCATGTTCCTTGCCTATTGATTCCAGAGCGGAGGATGCTATTGCAGCGGATGTGATGCCATCAGCATCTATGTGGGAAATTACAGTAATTTTCTCATGCTTCAATATTTCCTCAGCAAGTTTACCTGCTTGGTTAAGATACTCTCTCACGCTGAAATTAAATTACTTTTGATATATCAAATTTTGTGGGAATATTTTTAACTCAATTCACTTTTTTCCATTCGTGAATGAAAGTTTCATTGGAATCTCAGCATATCTAACAAAAAGTGAGGGAATAGGTGGAAAATTGAAAAATTCGCCTGAAGATTTCATAGTTGAGGAAATACCTCTGGAAATGGAGAAAAAGAATAATGGAAAAAACACAATTCTCAAGGTAAGGCTGAAGAACTGGGAAACAAACAGATTCGTGATTAAACTTGCAAAGGAGCTAGGCATAAACAGAAATTCAATAAACTTCGCTGGAACTAAGGATAAAAGGGCCATAACAACACAGTATTTTTGCATCAGGGATTTTACAGAAGAAATTAAAATAGATTTACAGGATGTGGAAATACTTGAAATTTTCAGGTCCGATTCCTGTCTTGATCTAGGCGATCTCTTCGGGAACAGATTTGAAATAAAAGTAACAGATGTAAATGATGGTGAAAAGATTTCAAAAATAATAAATGAACTTTCACCGCACATGCAGTTCCCTAATTTTTTCGGCGTTCAAAGATTCGGTAGCTCTAGGCCGGTTACCCATATTGTAGGCAAGTATATAATAGAGGGTAGATACGATGAGGCAATAAGATCATACATAGGTCTAACATTCGAATACGACAGGGATAAGGAGGCAAGGAAGTATTTTTACGAGACCATGGATCCAGAGGGAACACTTAGGCTCGCAAAGGGAAAAATGGACTATGAATACATAATGCTAAGGCATCTCGTAGAAAAGCCAAATGACTATTCTGGAGCCATCATGCGCCTCCCCAGGAACCTGAGAATGATGTTCGTCCATGGCTACCAGAGCTATTTATTTAATATAATTCTGAGTGAAAGATTGAAAAGATTCTCAATATTCGAGCCCATGGTGGGTGATATTGTTCTTCCTGTGGACAAATACGGTCTTCCCATAAACGACAGGCATATCCTTGTCACAGGAGAAAACATAGAGAACATAGCTAAAAAAATAAAGGAGAAAAAGGCTTATATTTCTGGCATTCTCTTTGGATCTGAAAGCAAATTTGCGTATGGTGAAATGGGCGAAATTGAAAGAAATGTTATAGAACATGAAAATATCAAGGGTGAAATGTTCAGGATAAAAGAAATAAGGGAAATTTCTAGCAAAGGTAGCAGGAGGGCACTTTCGTCGCCAATAATAAACTTTTCATACTATGAAAAAAACAGGGATGCAAATTTTTCATTCACACTCTTCAGGGGGAGTTATGCCACTTCACTTCTCAGGGAATTCATGAAACGGGAGGAACTACTTTTCTATTGATTTTAATCTCAGATAGATCGGTATAGAGATAATTCTTCCTTTTCGCAACTGTTTCTATTGTCTTTATGAATGACCAGTAGAATGGATATATAAGATAATAATAAAGATGCTCGTTGAAGTAATTCCTCAGTATCCTCTTTCCCTGCCTCACCCCATGGCTTAAGCATAGCTTTAAGAGCTCTTGCTGGGTTTCAGTAAGCTCATATGCCCTGTACCAGTCCTTATTCTTTAATATTCCCATGGGAACGAAGAACATGGGCATTATTATTGCCTTAAAGTCCCAGAGCCTTTCCACAAGCTCTATAGTTTTTATTACATCCTCCTCAGTTTCCTCTGGCAAGCCAACTATCAAGGTCATTGCAGGCACCAAACCCACATCCTGCATGATACCAGCTGCCTCAA
>CAYSIM010000031.1:4532-10525 GCA_964431165.1 uncultured Thermoplasmatales archaeon
TTTAGTATCAAATGGCTTTGCCTTGTTGGGCATTATTATCTCCGCAAGCCTTGGTGAACCCGTTTCTATGCCTATTTCAGCACCCCACCAGTCCTGGTCCTTCTTTATAATTTCGGATACCTTTGTAAGCATCTTATCATTCTTTTCTCCCGCAAGTATCGCTGCAAGGCTTGCATGGCTCCATGCCAACGTTTTGTAATATTTTTTTGCCAGCTCATGCAATTTTATCAACTTTTCAGTCTTGGGTATATAATCCAGGGAACCGTAAAGTGGAACATCTTCAGCATGCAGTATCCCGGACCTTACTCCTTCCCTGTAGTTTACCTGTAGCTCCTTTTCTATCTTTTCATATGGATAGAATCTCAGTGCCCTTAGGGTTACAGAGCAGAACTTGCATCCTCTTATACAGCCCCTCATTATTTCCACAAGACCATTAACACTTGCATGCTTTATCTCTGAAATCTCTTCTATTGTAGGTGCATCCTTATTGTTCATGACGACAAATTTGGGCAGTTCTTCATTGTTGAGCGCCTTTCTTACCAAATCCACAACTATTCTTTCACCTTCACCATCCACCACAGTATCAACGCCCCACTTTTCCATCAGGTCCTTCCTGTAATTCCACTGCCATGCGGATGGTCCTCCCGCTATGATCTTTATTCCCCTTTTCTTTGCCCTCCTAACGGGCTCTGATTCCATAAGCCTAGCAAATGATCTTGCATTCAATGGCTCCTCTTTAAAGATGGATGCAAATGTGGAAGATGGTGGTCCAAAACCGAAATAATCGTGATGAGAGAGTAAAAGCACTTTAGCTTTTTCTAGATACCTATCGAGGTAATCGGGATCTACTACTAGAGTATCTATGCCTGAATCTATGAGCTTCGCCTCTATCTTCCTTATGCCATAGGATGCCTGCCATGGTATCCCGTTCTTCGTTTTCATCTTTGGAGCAAACATGTAAAGCCATAATTTTTCAGGAAATATGACAGGTGTGCCTGTGGCACCGAATCCTAAGAATTCCTTACCATGATGATTACTCATCATTGTTCTGTCTGTGGTTATTACCACATCAGCCATTCTTATTCCTCCCAGTATTTGTTCAAATGCTTCCTTATCTTATCAGCCTGATTCTTCATCATTCCACCGTACCTGTAATTCAGTTCCTCTATATTCCTCTTCAAATTCTTCATAAAAGAGTCGTACATATAGATCAAAAAATTCTCGTTCAGTCTGTAAAAAAATTTATGCCTCTGCCTTATTCTTTCCAAGATTCCCACATCTGAAAGATCCTTCAGGACCTTTGATATGAGCGATCTGCTCATGCCCAGACTGTTTTGAATATAATAAACATCCACAGGATCTTTCCTTTCTAAAATTTTTTCTATTACCAAACAATGCGTTTTACTGTAACCAAGCATTTCCGCAAGCTCCCTTAAGGGATACTTTACATTCATAATCATACTTCCAATATTTTTTGGAAGTAAGAAGAAGTTTACTTATAAAAATCTTTTTGGATAATTATAAAAATCAGGATTTTAATTCAATTTCAATATGTATTCCATCAGGGATCTGTATCCTCATTAATTGCCTTAGTGCTCTTTCATCAGCTTCTATATCAATAAGCCTTTTATGTATCCTCATCTCCCATCTATCCCATGTGGCGCTTCCATCACCGCATGGTGTTTTCCTAACAGGAACAACAAGTCTTCTTGTTGGTAAAGGAATAGGACCGTGGAGCTCAACGCCTGTCCTCTGTGCAATGTTCTTTATCTCATTGCAAACCTCCTCTACCTTTCTGTAATCATTACCGGAAAGCCTTATCCTTGCCTTATATACCATTTTATCACCATAAAAATAAAAAATTTAAGATTATTTCTTCACCACATCTATGCATAGACCAGCCGCAACTGTAATACCCATATCCCTAATGGCAAACCTTCCAAGCTGGGGAATTTCGGATGATTTTTCAATCACAAGTGGCCTTGTTGGAGTTACCTTAACAATTGCAACATCACCTGTCTTAATGAAATCTGGCTTCTCCTGCTTTGTAGCATTCGTTCTTGGGTCCAGAGTTTTAACAATTTCGCTTATTGTGCATGCCACCTGTGCAGTATGCACGTGGAAAACGGGTGTATAACCAGGACTGATGACAGATGGATGGTTGAGGACAACAATCTGTGCTGTGAACTCCTGTACAACAGTTGGAGGATTGTCCACCTTTCCACAAACATCTCCCCTCTTTATGTCGTTCTTTGAAATACCCCTCACGTTAAAGCCTATGTTATCACCAGGCTCAGCTCTCTGAAGAGGCTGGTGGTGCATTTCAATGCTCTTTACTTCCCCTGTCTTATTTGCTGGCATGAAAATCACAGTATCGTTTACATTTAGCACTCCTGTCTCCACCCTACCCACGGGCACAGTTCCAATACCAGTTATGGAATATACATCCTGCACTGGGATCCTTAAGGGCTTGTCAATGGGTTTCTCAGGGAGCTTTAGCATGTCCAACGCTTCCACAAGAGTAGGCCCTTTGTACCAGGAAAGATTTGGCGATTGTTTCACCACGTTATCACCAACATAACCGCTTATGGGAACAAAGATAACATCCTTATATCCAACGGTCTTGAGGAGCTTTTCCACCTCTGTCTTAATATTGTTAAACGCATCCTGGCTATAAGGGGGTGTTGTTGCATCCATCTTGTTTACCGCCACCACCATCTGGGGTACACCTAGTGCCCTTGCAAGGAATATGTGCTCCCTTGTCTGTTCCTGAACACCTTCCTTAGCTGAAACAACTAAAATTGCAGCATCCGCCTGAGATGTACCTGTTATCATATTTTTTACGAAATCCCTGTGCCCAGGTGCATCTATAATGGTGATATAATACTTATTTGATTGGAACTCTTTATGAGCTACATCTATTGTAACGCCTCTTTCCCTTTCTTCCTTCAATCTGTCCATTACCCATGCAAACTCGAATGTTGCCTTTCCCTTTTCAGCTGCCTCTTTCCTGTACTGTTCTATAATTCTAGGATCAATTGCTCCAGTATCTAGCAGCAATCTTCCTACTGTTGTAGATTTTCCATGGTCCACGTGACCGATGAACACCACGTTTAAATGGGGTTTATTTACCATTTTTTTCCCTCCAGCGCTATATTTAATATTTCAAAAACCCTATAACGAGCTTATATTTAATCCTTTGTGATTCTCCAATAAGATTAACTTATGGATCAGCATAACGTTCACCATATGAATCATTATATCTCTATGATAAAGTTTGTACCGAAAATTTAATATCTGAAAACATTATAGAAATAATTATCCACAAAAAGAGGTAATGAACTATGGAAAAGAGAGCAAGGAATGCCATATTGGCAGTAGTGGTTGTTATTATTGTAGTGATTGCAGCGTTTGCAGCCATATTATATTGGCCAACAACAACACCAACAGTATCAGTAAGTGCTTCTACACAGCTCGCTCCTGTAGGTACTCCGATAACATTCACAGCAACTATACCATCCAGCGTATCTTCGAGCGTTACAGGCGTGAGCTGGAATTTTGGTGATGGAAGCACTGCTACTGGAACTGTTGTAAATCATACATACAATGTTCCAGGGAGCTATTTAGTATTCTTGAACGTGACCGAAAAAAGTGGTTATCTAAACAATCTTGGAAATCTCTTCACTGTTACAATTACTTCACCCACAATTACAAGTGCATCATATTCCAGTGAAATAACACAGCCTGTTTTAACCATGAATACAACGCTTAATCCTAATGCACCTATAGTAACAGTTAATCAACCTGCATATTTCGTCGGATCTTATCTGCAACCACCGAGTGATCCTAATTGGTCTTTGGCATATTACATATTCAACTTCGGTGATGGTTCATCCAAGGTGTTGCCTGTGTATTACAATACAAGTTCAGGCGCCTTCCTGCCTGAAAATGTTTCACACGTTTATACACAGAGTGGATTCTATGTTGTGAATTTCACAGTAATTACATATAACATAACATCTTTCTCAAAGGATATTGTAAATGCATCTAGCACTCTTCAATACTTACCAGTTTCATATCTAAATAATGTTCTATCATCACCACAGCATCATGTATTATCTACATTCAAGACAGTTTATGTGTCCACTTCAACACAGAAGGCAGGCATTTTAAAAGGTGCTGGAAACGCACCTAATCCCAATGTCATAAATGTGGTTGAGGTAGTGCCTGCTGGACCTTATTCCTTCGATCCGCAGATAGATTATGAAACTGTTGGTTACGAGGTAATAGCCAATGTATATGAAACATTGATTGCATACAATGGCTCCTCCACGAGTCAATTTGTTCCAATAGTGGCAAAAGAGGTACCTTCACTCTCCAATGGTTTAATATCACCGAATGGACTTAACTATACTTTCTACATAAGGCCTAACCTTACATTTGCAAATGGTGATCCACTCACCGTATATGATGTATACATGAGCTTTGTCAGGGCATTACTATTTGTACAGGGATCACCTGGTACGGCTGACTGGATACTTGCACAGGATCTTCTCCCAGGAGGTGGATTTATACCTGGTCTCTATACAAATGGAACGGCACTCTACCAGAATATCACGAGAGCAATAACTTACAACAATCAGACGCAGAGCATAACATTCCATCTTTTGAAACCTGATCCCGCATTTCTAAATTATGTTGCAGACGCCCTTGGAGCAGGTATAGTTGATTATAAGTGGCTGGCACAGCATGGTGCGAACATTACCATGACTCCTTCTGGTTTGCTCTATTACACGAGATTCGGCAACGAAATGAATTACAATAATTATATAAGATATAATGCAATGGGCTCCGGCCCTTACATGATACAGAGCTACCTATCTGGTCAATCAATAGTCCTTGTACCAAATCCAAACTATAAGCCAATACCTGGAGTACCTGGATACAATAAAGTTCCCACGCTCAAGGTATATATACAATGGGTGAAGGATTATGAAACTGCTCTACTGATGATGGAAAGCGGTCAATCTGATATAACAACAGGCTTACCAACATCAGATTATCCAACTGTAGCTGCTTTACAATCACAAGGCAAGCAGAATATTTATACTTTCCCAACCCTTTCAATAAACTTCTACAACTTCGTATGGGATGTAAATATTAGCATGATGCAGAAAATTTATGGATCCCAGTACCATTTACCATATAATTACTTTGCAAATCCATTGGTAAGGAAGGCATTTGCATATGCTTTCAACTATACGAATTACATAGATAACATACTTGGTAACAAGATTTACCATGCAAACTTTGGATTCCACTATACGGGAATAATACCTAAAGGAATGCCCGGTTACCTACCGCCTGATAAACTATATAATGTTCCTGTGTACAATCTAACACTTGCAAAGAAATTCATGATGGAATCTGGTTTCTACAATATTAGCATAAATATACCTATAATAGTTTACGCAAGCGATCCTGTTGACTTTGCTGCTGCAAGCATGTGGGCCAGCAATCTGAGCAAGATGGATCCAAACATACAGGCAACACCAATATACCAGCCATTTGCCACCACCATAGGCTACATGGTGGGTGGACAGAATCCAATGCCTATATACCTGCTTGGGTGGGCACCTGATTACCCATACCCATCAGATTATGTGAATGCAATGTACCTTGAGAACGGAACATACCCTGGTGCAAACGGATGGAATTATACAAATCTGATATCCTGGGGTTACACGCAGGAAGCACAGGAATGGAAGAACATGACGGAGCTTATACTAAAAGCGGATAGTACAGCAAACGTAACGCTTTCATTGAAGTACTTTGACGAGGCTGAACTTATTGCAGTGAATCTTACATTGTATGTGTATACATTGCAGCAGAATGGCTTCTGGTATTATGCACCATGGATGCACGGTGTTGAATGGGAAGAGAACCCAATGATTGGTGGTGGTGGAGACACGCTCTACTTCTACCTTACAAAG
>CAYSIM010000032.1:0-476 GCA_964431165.1 uncultured Thermoplasmatales archaeon
AATTATCTCGCCATTTAGCATTGCATCAAAACCAAGTAAAGTGCATTCTTTCCCAATAATTTCACATACCTTCTTTACAGTGGTTCCTGGACCTAGAATATAGAGAGTATCCTTTTCCATGGTGTCAAGAAAGAACTCGGCAATCCCCTGCTTATCCTCCTCATCATCTGTAGAATATATTTCAGCTTTGCTGTTCTGTATGTATCCTCCATAAACAGGTACTTTCAAATAACCGTAGAGCCTTGTGGCAAAGATGTTGTTCCTGTATTTTTCCTCATCTATATCCATTACTTCCCTTTCCTCAATGGAAGCATTTCCATCCAGAAATGCTTTCAATACCTCTTTAGCAGAATCTATTGAAGAAGAGAATACCGCCGAATACATCTTCACACCGCTGGGTATTCCCAATACTGGTAATCTCATATCTATAGCATCCATTATGTCCCTTGCGGTACCATCACCACCAACGAATATTA
>CAYSIM010000032.1:512-8562 GCA_964431165.1 uncultured Thermoplasmatales archaeon
TATTGTATCCTCTCTACTTGTCTTTTCGCCTGGAATATATATTATGGAAAAATTCTCCATTCCTGAAATTTTTAATTCATCTTCCCCCATCTTTTTACCGCAGGTAATAATCTCATGATGAAGAAGAATGTCATTTGATTTTTTAATGAATTCCATAGCACGCAAAGGAGCAATCTCCTTAGCACCCAATTCAATGGCTTTTTCGTACTGGGAATCAGGCCCCTTTAATCCCACGCTACCACCCATACCAGCGATGGGATTTACTATGAATCCAATCTTCATGAAATCACCTCAGACTTTTTATTGCCTCATAGTAAGCATTCACTGAATTTTCCAGTGAATAACCTCCTCCTCCGAGAAGCACCAATCTTTTCCCACACTTCTCCTTCGCAATAGAATATACCTTTTTAACAGTATCGATGTATGATTCAAGGGAATAGCTGAGATGTGTCAATGGATCTCCTGAAAGGCCATCTGCCCCAATCTGCATGATAACAAATTCAAAATTTTTCCCTGAAACAAATTCATCTATTTTTTCCACTTTTATCCTCTTGGAAAATGGTTCCATCACAACATTTTGCTTAGTATTCAAAGCCTCTCCAACACCCGTTTCATTTTCATACCCAGTCCCGGGAAAAAGTGTACGTGGATCTTCGTGAAAATCTATTATATATACATGGGGATTATTGATGAATCCGTAGAAAACGCCATCACCATGGTGCGCATCTATATCAACATATAAGATAGGTTTAATATTTCTTCTCAGGAGATATTCTATGGCTATTCCCACGTCATTGTAAACACAGAATCCAGAAGCCCTTTCCCTGTGGGCGTGATGGAATCCACCATTCAGATTTATAGCCACATCATTATTCTCTAGTGAAAGATCCACCGCTGTTAGAGTAGATCTCACTGCCCATAGGGCATCATCATGGATACCCTGGTAGGCAGGTGTATCCCCGAAATCCAGGAAACCCATCTTTTTATTCTTGACAAAATTTACATATTCTTCAGTATGAAAATAAAAAAGCACATCCTCTTCATATTCCCTGGGTTCGGCCTTTTCAACAATTCCATCTAAAATAAGCTTTTCTCCTGCCTTCCTGGCTTTTTCTGATGTAAAAGGATGATCTTTAAAAGAATACCTGAACGTTCTTTCATCATGGATTAAATACATACGCTATCAAAAATATTTTATTCATATTTAACTATTTGGCCCTGGTGATACCATGGTAGAAAAGATACAGATGGATAAACCTGTTGTGGAAATGGATGGAGATGAGATGACCAGGGTAATGTGGGCATGGGTAAAGGATAAACTGATCTTACCCTATGTGGATCTCAAGAGTGAATATTATGATCTCCATGTTTTGAATAGGGATAGGACAAATGACCAAGTTACCTATCAGGCAGCTGAGGCGGTGAAGAAGTGGGGTGTAGGTATTAAATGCGCAACAATCACACCCAATGCTGAAAGGGTAAAGGAATTTAACCTAAAAAGAGAATGGCCCAGCCCGAATGCTACAATAAGGAAATTACTTGATGGAACAGTTTTTAGAGCTCCAATTCCTGTAAAGAATGTAATTCCTGCGGTCAGATTCTGGAAAAAGCCAATCGTTGTGGCAAGGCATGCATTCGGTGACATATACGATAGTGTTGGTATTAGATTTAATTCTCCAGGATCTGCTGAAATTATTTATAGATCAGAAAAAGGTGAAGAGAAAAGGGTACAATTCCCAAAATTCACTGGTGCAGGGGTCATTCAAGGTATTTACAACATTGACAAATCTATAGAAGGTTTTGCCAGAGCATCCTTCAGATATTCACTGATTAATAAGCTCGATCTATGGTTCGCCACAAAGGATACAATCTCAAAGATTTACGATGCAAGATTCAAGGAAATATTCAACAGGATTTATGAGGAAGAGTTCAAAGATGAATTTGAATCAGAGCATTTAAATTATAATTACTATCTCATAGATGATGCGGTGGCCAGGGTGGTAAGGTCGGAGGGAGGTTTTGTCTGGGCCTGTAAAAATTATGATGGTGATGTATTCTCGGATTTTGTTTCGACGGCATATGTTGGAACTCTAGCACTTATGACATCGGAGCTTATGTCTCCAGAAGGTTACTATCTATCTGAAGCTGCCCATGGTACGGTACAGAGGCATTATTACAAATATGTGAAAGGCGAAAAGGTATCTTCCAATCCAACAGCACTCATATTTGCCTGGACAAGGGGATTGAAGAGAAGGGGAGAAATGGATCACATTGACGATCTTGTGAATTTTGCGTTGACGCTGGAGAAGGCAACAATTAAGACTATTGAGGATGACAAGATAGTTACACAGGACATAGCCAGGATTTCTGAAATTCCTGGTAGCACTGTTGTTTATACGGAGGAATTCATCAATGCAATATCAAAGAATTTAGAAAAAATGCTCAAGATGTGAGAATTTTTATTACTTTTTCAATCTCTTTTTTTTCGTTTTCATTCAGAGGAACATACGGATGCTTTGTATAATTTTTTACATCCTTCTTCATTATTTCTTTATAAAAAATATAATTGTAGGTAACACTGTTACTATATTTCCTTAATATTTTCATCGCCCTGACAATTTTGAAATGTTTTTCCCTGTCCATTTCAAGGTAAACTTCATGTATCATGGTGGAAAAATTACTTGTCCCGCATACACCCCCTGAAGCACCGGCAATCAATGATGGAAGTAGAAGATCATCCCTTCCCTGAAAAATGTATTTTTCTTTGGGGAGTTCCGTAAAATACAGATTGAATTTCCTCATATCCCCTGAACTATCCTTTACACCCACAAAATTGTCATATTCTTCCATCAATCTGGAGATCGTATCCGGTTCAATGAAGTTGCCGGATAACTCGGGATTGTTATAGATGAAAATATCCATATCTATGCTCTGGGCTATCCTAGAATAATAGTTGTACAGATCTTCCTGCCCGAACTTCAGATAGAATGGTGTTATGAGAACTGCAGCATCATAACCAAGGTTCATGGCAAATTTTCCCATTTCAATTGATTCTTCCGTGTTATTTCTGCTTATTCCAGCAATCAATTTCATCCTATTTACATTTTTTGAAACGAAATCCAGCATCTCCTTATGTTCCTTTAAGGTAAAAAGTGTGAATGCACCTGTGGAAGAACCGGGGAATATTCCTTCTATCTTATTTTCTTCAAGGAATTGAATAAGATATTTTATACCCTCAAAATCTATTTTTTCATCAATCACAGGCGTTATCATTGGTGTAATTATTCCCTCGTATTTCATGGTGAATCTTCCCCCATCAGTTTCCCCTTTTCTACTTTTTCAACTTTTTCCGAAAGAATATTTAATTCTTGATCTATCAATCCCAGATAATATGCTATGGTGGATGACATTACAGCTATGTTTCCATTTTCCCTCCATTTGAAAAGTGTAAGGTATTTTTCCCTTGCATTGAATTCTGAATAATAATAAAATGTCCTCTTTATCCTGCTATTAACAAGGAAAAATAGGTTCAATGTTTCATTTGCATTTATTTCATGAAGTATATCAATCAATTTTTTTATCCTTTCCCTTGCATTACCTTCTAGTCTTGATAGAAGAAATGCTATTACTTCAGTATCTGTTTTATTGCCATATTCAATGTTAAATTCCTTTCCCACAATTTCCTTCTTCACATGACCGTTGTGTGCAATATATATGGTTTCATCACCCTGTATCCTATAGGGATGTGAATCATCCGCTCCTACCGTTGGTTCACCTGTGGATGCAAGTCTTGCATGGAAGAGTGCGTATGATTTTCCCATCCTAAGAAATTCAGCACCAAGTAGATCATGGTATATGGGTCTAGAACTCCTAAGATAAATTTCCATACCTTCAGAAAATAGTGCCATACCCCAGCCATTGTAATGTGATCTGTTTTCCAAAAAGATATCTTTTTCAGATGCAGATATAAGTGCCCTGTAAACTCTGGAATTGAAATCCCATGTTCCATAGGAAACAAACATTCTGCAATCCATATCAGTGTGTAAGACTTTGAGGAAATTAAATTTTCTTACTTCATTTTTGGCTTTACCTTTTTGAAATATTCCCTTATCTCGTTTCTCATGGCTCTTATCTCCGATTCCAGTGATTTTGCCTCTTTTTTCAGTTCCTCCACATTTTTCTCGTAATCCACCTTGTTCCTTATATAAAGGTCCATCTCCTTTAGATACTTTTGAAATTTCATATTACTCTTTTCCATATCCATTTCAAGTTCTTTAAGGAATGATATGCTGAACCCCATATCCATAAGTTTTTCAAGATATTCGGATATTTTTAAAAATTGTTCCGTGCTGAGGTTTTTATTCCTCAGGAGTTCCATGGACTGAACAATTTCCCTCATTTTCTTTCCATCGTAATTGAGCGTCTTTGCTTCCTTGAGGAAATTAACCGCCTGTTCATGATCCAGTTCAAGATTCTCCTCTATAAATTTTATAATATCCAGATATTTTTTCCTATTTTTCAATTCATTCTCTATTTCTATAAGATCCCTCTGCAGTAATTCCTTTTTCTTACTCAGTTCGGATATTTCCTTCTCCATTAAATCCATTCCATCCTTTATTTCCTTTGCTTTTCTTACCAGCCTTTCCAGGGCAGCCGGTATTTCCGAATAATCTATACCAGAATAGTTTTTGAGCTTCATCATTTTCATTGCATTTTCTAAGAGCAATTTTCTTTCCTGATCCTCCATATTAGCTAAGGAAAGAATTATTTTCAGTGTTTTTTCCCTGTCATAGTCCCTGAGAAGGGAGTAGTAATAGTAACTCATCACAAGATCCTCAATTGTAATGTTTTTTTCCTTTATTAATCCCCCCAGTTGACGCAAAAAGTAATCATCATCGGAAATCTGAAAATAACCGTTCAACCATTCATCTATTGTTCTTTTTACATTATCAAAGCTAAGCGAATGAACTTTGGAAATCTCTTCCATGGATATGCCATTCAAGTATTCCTTCACCATCTGCGCCTTTTCCTTAAGGGAAATTTCCATGTTTTTCTGAAATTTTCATGGTATATTAAATTATTTAAAAAATTGAGAATTTTTATCATAGAAAATGGAAACAAATAAAAAATAAATTAATATATTGAGTTTTCTTTATGGTTTTAAGTGGTGATCATGAGAGTAATTGTAGTTGGTGGTGGTGCTGGAGGTACTATAGTGGCAAACAGGCTATCACGTCTTCTCTCTGATATGGTTGACAGGGGAGAACTGGAGATCGTAGTTCTTGACAAAAGCGAATACCATTATTATCAACCAGGCTATCTTTTCGTGGCTCTCGGCGAAGAGGAACCTGAACATTTTGTGAGAAAGGAGAGGGAGTTGCTTGATGATAATATTAAATTTTATTATGGTGAACAGGGTGAAGTGGTAAAGATAATGGCTAAGGAGAATAAACTACAGACTAAGGATGGAAGGATATGGGATTATGATTACATTGTAATAGCACTTGGTTCACAGCCCTACCCTGATGCAATTCCAGGACTGAAAGAGGGTAGTTATTCATTCTATACCCTTCAGGATTCAATAAGGCTCAGGGATGCTATTTATGAATTTAAATCCGGAAGAATTGTTGTGGGTGTGACATCGCTACCCTATAAATGTCCAGTGGCACAGTATGAGATACTTTTTGCCCTGCATGATCTGTTCATAAAGGAAAAAAAGGATGCAAAATTTGAGTATTTCTTCCCTTTGAAGGGCACACATCAGCATCCAGCTGTCAGTCCGGTGGGAGAAAGATGGATGGTGGAAAAAGGCATAAAGATAAATTCACCATTCAATATAACAAGGGTTGATCCGGACAATAGAGTAATATATTCAAAGGAAAACACTCAGATAAAATATGATCTTTTAATTGCAATTCCGCCACACATTTCGCCCAAAGTGGTAACGGATTCGGGTCTTGCAAATATGTGGATACCAACAGACCCTTATACACTAAAATCCATTGAGTACGATAACATGTATTTACTGGGTGATATCACAGATATTCAGGGTATTCCAAAGGCAGGTTCCGTGGCTGAATACCAGGCATCGGTGGTAGCAAAAAATATTGCTTCCAGGATCAAGAAAACAGGTGTTGTTTATAAATACGATGGGAGTGCATTTTGCTTCATAATGCACAGTATGGAGGAGGCAGGTTATCTATACATGACCTATACAAAGCCACCTATTATTTCACTCCCTTCCAAATACGCTAAGTGGATGAAAGTACTCTACAACGAACTATACTGGGGAATGTCCGTAAAGGCGGAGATATGAGGTGATTGAAATGGCAAAGAAAACAGATGTGGCAAATAAAAATACGCACTCATTACTGGAGCTGATGGATCTAGTAAAAAGGGATGAGCTAGTAAGGCTCATAAACAAGGTAATAGAACTGCAAAAGGATGGTACGCTTGACAAACTTTTAGGCGTACTGGATATACTTTCAAAGGATAAAACTGTGGAAAAACTATATTTCAAGGTACAGGATCTTTCTGAGAAAAAGACATTTTCAAAACTTCTAGAAGGAAATGTTCTTGACAGACAACTCGATGCTCTTCTGAAACTCATGCAGGATGGATCATTGCTGAAGCTGGTGGATATATTCCTGGATCTCCAGAAAAAAGGTATACTCGATCAGCTGGTGGATCTTCTCTCCAAGTCCACGGTTCTCCTTGATAGGATATTTGAACTGCAGAAACAGGGCTATCTGGACCTGAATTCAATAATGAAGCTCATTGAAAAACTAATGGTTATGGTAAAAGAAGGAACATTTGAAAAATTGCTCGGATTACTCTCTCCACAGTTAGTAGAACTCCTATCTGCTTTAGTGGACCTATTGAATTCAGAGGAATATAAGGAATATGTCATTGAGTTGGGATCGAGGTTGTTCATACTTGTGGATAAATTGATAGAGCTAGATAGAAAAGGAATGCTCGATGTTGCAAAGATATCATCCCTTCTTGAAAAAGCTATAGCCATGCTAAATAACGGTAACTTTGATAAGTTGATTGATCTTCTTACAGTCCTTTCAGCATTGCTAGATGCACTGAACGATGAGATGGTAAAGAGCATTGCGCAGAAGGCAAATAAAGCCTTAGAAATGCTAGAGCCTGGAAAATTATAAAAAATATTTTTTTTATTTTTTAAGTTTTTTCTTCAATGGCATAAAGTTCAAGAAGTTTTTCGGGTTTCGTGATATCGAAGTATAGATCGAATATATTGTCAAGTTCCGATTTTAGTGTCATCCAGTAGATCCTTGCCATCATCATCTTCATCAGATGTTTGAGTCTATCCGGAGGATATGGTACCACAGGGTGATCATAATCTGCTATAACGAAAGTTCCAAGGCCGTAGCCCATATCAAAGGGGCAATTGATCCTTCCGTTGAATTTAGTATCTAGACCATGAAACATGTCTGCTAGCACCTTTGCTTCCAGGTGTGCCGTTACCCCAGTTTTTGATGTTGGTAAATTATTTGTGTCACCCAGGGCAAATGCATCGTCAAATCCAAGAACTTTCATCCTGTACTTATCCACCTTAACAAACCTGTCATCATCAAGAACATTGTCAGGTTCATACTTTATCTTTACGCCTTTGCAGGGCGGGACTATTGCAGGGAAATCATAGGATATTTCCTCCCCCTCCATAGAGATTATTTTCTTATTATCAGGATCGACGCTCTCAACATTGAAAAAAGGAATCACCTCTATACCCCTTTCCTTAAGTATTGGTTCTACGATCCTGTTTATTGGTTCTGCAGGATAGGCTCTTGGAAATGGTGTTGCAAAAACAAATTTTACCCTATCTTTTAATCCCCTCTTACTTATATATTCTTCTGCCATAAATATACCCTCTAGCATTGAAGGTGGGCATTTGCATATTGTGCTCGCTTGGACAAGAACAAAAGTTCCCTTATTGAAATCCTTGAACTTATTCCATAACTTTCTTGCATTGTCCAGTGTGCTGTGGTAATCCCCATATTCTGGATGAATTTTATCAAGTCCTGGT
>CAYSIM010000032.1:8572-10409 GCA_964431165.1 uncultured Thermoplasmatales archaeon
ATATCAGATATATCTGGTGATGTTCCCGTGCAAATTGCGAGAAAATCATATGCATATTTTCTTTCTGATGCTGTTTTTACATACCTATCATTGAGATTAATTTCCACCACTTCATCCTTGTAAACCTTTACATTAGGTTTAACAAGATCCGTTATTTTTCTCCATATTTTCCTGTTTGATCCTTTGAATGCTACGTACAAATACCATGGCTGGTAGTAGTGGTATTCGCTCTTGTCTATTATTGTAACATCATAATCATTCAGGTTCAATGAATTTGCAAGTATTACTCCAGCGCCTCCACCACCGAGCATCAAAACCTTCTTCATTGTATCACCGAATATCATAATTGAATTTCTGTATAAATTTTTTTCCAATTTTTGAAATAAGAAATTGAAATGAAAAATTTTTCGACGAAATTAAAATTTTTTTTGACGAAATCCTAAATACCAGATTCTTCAAGTACCTTTTTGCATTTTTTACCATCAAGCTCATTTATCTCGGGTATTGAATTTTTAAGCACTTCCTTTGCTTTATATTCATTTTCTTTCATTATTTTTACCACTTCTTCCGCAGTGACAGGTTTTTCAGCCCAGACATCATAATCTGTTATTGTGGCAAGGGTGCTGTAGCACATGCCCTTTTCCCTTGCCAGGTTTATTTCAGGTACAAGGGTCATACCTATTATATCTGCAAAATTCCTGAACATCCTTGATTCTGCCCTTGTGGAAAATCTCGGTCCTTCAATGCACACATAAGTTACATTTTCATGAACCCTGTATCCGAGATCCTTTGCCTTTCTAGAAAGTATTTTATTCATATCATCCGAGAATGGATCCGCCATCGATATGTGCACAACTTTAGGTCCATCGTAGAAGGTGTAATCCCTTTTCTTGGTAAAATCTATGAATTGCGAAACGATGGCAAGATCCCCCGGTTTCAGGTTTTCCTTTAAAGATCCAACAGCGCTCACACCTATTACCTTTTCCACACCTATCTCGTTGAGGGCCTGAATGTTTGCCCTATAATTTATCATATGCGGAGGAATTCTATGTCCCCTTCCGTGCCTTGGAAGAAATGCTACCCTAATTCCTGAAATTTTTCCTATGGATATATAATCGGATGGAGGTCCATACGGTGTGTGAATGTGCATCTTTTCCTCCTCTTCAAAAATTTCACCTATACCACTTCCACCTATGATTGCAACGGAAATTTTTTCCATGATTATACAATGGAAAATTGATATTTTAAGATTTTTTTGGAATAAAGAACATCATAATTGACCCTATAAGGGAAATAATCCCTATTATTATGAATGCTATGTAAATATTAAGAACCTGCGCCAGAGATCCTATGACTATGGATCCAAGTGCACCGCCAATTCCACCGCCAAGACCAAATATTACCGCTGAATTTTCTGCCAGTTCCTCATCGCTTGAAAGTTCTCCAACGAATACCATCAGGAGGGGAAAATTCGACATGCCAAAGAAATACGTGATTATGAAAATAATGGAAACAGCGTAGACATTGGAAATGAACATGAGAAGTATGAGTAGTATGCCAGGTATCAATGATGTTATTATGAGCATTGCCCTTCCACCGTACCTGTCAGAAAGATATCCCAGGAAAGGCTGACCCACTATTGCAGTTGAATTTGCAATGAGAAGTATAATGGCGATCAAAAATGATGAGTACTGGAGTGTAGTGCTGAGGAATGTAGGGAGTAGATTGAAACCTCCCTGTATTGCAGTATTTCTCAGAATTGTTGCAAAAAGGAAGAATGCTATTGGATAGGAAAATCTGAAAACATTCTTCTTAATTTTCTTTTCCACATAGATCT